>JABGPX010000851.1 GCA_018644745.1 Spirochaetales bacterium | reverse complement strand
TCATGAGGTAGTATTGACGATTTGCCATTATAGTGTGCCAGGTGTTCTTTTTATTCTGAGTTTGGAGTTTCTTCTTGGCCATGTTCCTTTGCCTTCTTCATTAAAACATAAAATGCAGCTTAACACCGCTATTCAGTATATTTAAAGGGGGTTTGCAGATACATGCAAACCCCCTGTTTATAGCGGTCAAAGACTTTCTAGTATCAGCCTACGCAATAGCGGAAAAATTAACCGCCAAAGCTTTCGTAGGTGACGTATCGATCAGGATCCTCGTCGTATATAGCCTGCAGATAATCTATATATGCATCGATACCGGCTTTTCTCACCGCGGCAAGGTAGTTTTCATATAGGGACCTTGCAGCCTCTTCGCTCTCGGCCAGATAGGCGGGGAACATGAGATTGTCCCTTATGTATGTAATACTGAGCAGCTGTTGGACATCATCTTTTCTCGGATATTTGTCTATAAGGGATCCAAGCCCAACTTTATTCGCCGTGTACATGCCGCCTTCGTCTATTTTGTAAGCCACATTTATCCGACGGTTTCTTTCATCAACTTCGCCGGGATTATGCGGGTAATTTGCATCGATGCTGCCGCTGAATATCTTCGCACTTGGTACATTTTTGCCCAAAAGAGTGTTCATGAAGGATATTTTGCTCAGCCCGACCTCTTCTTTCCATACATTCGGTACATCCGAGGAAAGGTAAGGCTCTACAAACTCCTCTCTGAGAACGGCATTCCCTTTTGTATCCCAATCCCAGTGCACACCCTCCAGGCCATATGCCAATGTCGCATTTCCCGTAGGTGTTGCTAAAAAGTCGACCATCGGCATTATCACGTCAAGGTCGGCATTACTGGAGAATGCAGTTAGAAAGTGTGTCTGCATACCCAGGTTGTTCGCCAACAGCGGTCCTGACTTGCCCTCGTACGTGTAGAAGCTTCCCAGGATAGAGTTGGTCATCTCCGGTCTTTCGGCAATCAACGGTTTAATCCAGTTTATGCTTCCCCCGGCAAAAGCCGGCATTACAGCGTATTTCCCCTGGGCGATCTTCGGTCTGCCTACTTGAAAGGTTTGGGTAATTGACTCCGGATCCATTAATCCTTCGGTAAACAGCTTACGCATAAAAAGAATCTGCTGCCACGGGTATTCGGTTTGGATGAAATGGGAAATATTACCGCTGCCATCGACATCGATTCCATCATTTCCGCCCCATTCGAAAAGCCGGGTAAAGGTAGCCATCAATCCGTTCCAATAGGTAACAGATCCCAAAGGCCATGCAGGGTTGTCGTTCATATCCAGCGGCTTCAACGCCTTGATATCGCGGAGAATATCCAGAAACTGCTCGGTGTCGTCCATATAGATCGGTACTTCAATATCGAGCTGCGCGAGGATGTCATCTCGTATATAAAATGTCCAACCCGCCGGTGTTTTTTCACCAACATCGTACCACATGGGCAGGAAGTAGAGTTTCCCATCATACACGGGATCGTTCATGTATTCCTGCGCGTAAATCGGATAATTCTTTTTGTTATTAATAGCCCCCAGCAACGTTGGAGTATCTGTATTTATCGCATCGTTGAGCGGCGCCAGAAGCCCCTCTCTTGCGGCCTTCTGGAGTACGGTAATTTCCTCGTTGTTCGGGGTCACCCAGATATTTATTATATCCGGTAATGAATTGGTCGCCGCATCAGTTACCAGTTCTTGACGGTAACCGCTCTCGGTGCTCGGCCATGTCCACAATTTTACGTTGAATTCCTCGAGAAGATAATTACCAATCGCAGTTAAATAATAATCCGGCGTGTCCTCTCGTACATTGTCATACGCTTTATAGGTGACTACGACCGGCTCTCCTGAGGTCTTATCGTCAGATTCTCCGCTCCCGAATGCACTAAATGCAACTGATAGCAGAACAGTTAGAACTAAAAGCTTCTTCATATTAACTCCTTTTGAAAAACTTTTTCTTGAGAAATTGTCAAACGCGTCCTTTTTCTCCACCGCAACTCCTTTCTGTATTACAATATTTTGTCCACAATGTAAGACATGATTGCAGATTATAGCATGAGGGAAAAATCATGTCAATTTTTATTTTATAATAGATAAATATTTATCTCCATCCTGGTAAATTTCCATCCGGTTTGATATAATGATAGTGAGAAATCGAAGGAGAGACATATCAAAAGCCCAAAACTCAGAGACATCGCCATTATCGCCGATGTGTCAATACCGACGGTCTCCCTCGTTCTCTCCGGCAAAGGCCGGATCTCTGTTGAAGTAAGAGACAGAGTAATGAAGGTAGCCGGCGACCTCGGGTACTTCAAAAGCCAGCAGCAAAACAAGGGGAGAGAGCACAGCAACCGAAATATCGGCATGCTGTACAGCTTCGATACTAATTGGACCCAGTCACACGGGCACCTCGCACCGCTGGTAGTATCGATCGAAGAGGTTCTGCAGGAAAACGGCCACTTTCTGTCAATAGTGACGTTCACCCAAAAAATGTCCGCCGAAGAGCTCTTTGATAGAATACTCCATGACAACTTGAAAGCGATGCTCTCGATCAATTTTGCCGATAAAACCTTATTTGCACGGCTCGAAGAAATAGGAATACCGGTGGTTCTCGTGAACAACCTCGAGTACCAGGATTTATTCTACACCGCCGGAGTAGATGATTTTCAAGGAACCTATGAAGCGGCAAATTATCTGATAAATCTGGGCCATAAAAATATCGCATACTTCGATTACCCGGAAGGACAATTCCATCCGATGGCAAACCGGCGCTTTCACGCCTACCGGGCAGCCCTTGAAGAAGCCGGCAATGTCCCGACAGACAATTCACGGGTGAGGGTAGATGTGAATGACCAGGATTCGCTGCTGAAGAGCATAACAGCTCTTCAGTCGATGAATCCGCGACCCACGGCGTTTATGAGCGACGATGACAACATCATGATGGCTGTGCTTCACGCGGCGAAATCTCTCGGTATCAGGATTCCCGAGGATGTATCCGCCATCGCCCACGGGGATACTCAGGATTACAACAGAGTCGATACTCCTCCTCTTACCACCATGCGAATCAATATGCCCCAATTGGGTAAGCTTGCGGCGGAAATGCTCATCAACCGGCTTAATCACCGGCTCGAGGAAACGCAGGTAGTAAAGCTCAAAGAGCAGATGGTCGACCGTGGATCTTGCCGAAGCATTGTATAAAAGCAACCAATCCAAACGATAAGGAAAAAAAATGGCATACGACTGTAAATGGTATCAATTCGCAGAACATCCGGACTCAGATTCATGCTGGTCTCTTTCGACGGGTCCCGACGGCCGCATTTATGCGGCGGCGTGCGCCGAGGGAGTTCCGGGGGGAGTGGTGAAGCTGGTACGTTACAACGAACAGACCGATTCACTCGATTACCTTTTTGCCCTTGATGAGGAGGTGGACGATCCGGGAAACTCGGGCAGAGCCACACAATGCAAAATCCATTACAGCTTTGCGCCGTCGCAGCATGATGGAATCATGTATATGGCCACCCACCTCTCCGGGCCTCCGATCGATCAGCCGGCCTATTCTCCATGGAATTCCTGGTACGATCCGGAACGCTGTTTCCGGGGAGCTGCTCTCCTGGCCTATGATACAAAACTAGATAAAACTATCTGGTGGGACACCCTCATTCCCAAAGAAGGCTGCAGATGCCTGCTGTTGGATGAAGACAGGGGACTGCTATATGCCTTGGGATATCCGAGAGATCATCTTATTCAATATGACATCAAGAAAAGAGAGAGGAAAGATCTGGGACGCATCGGATCGGTAAACGCGCAGGCCCTGTTTCTCGACAGCAGGCATCGGGTTTGGACGACCGATGACTACGGTCATCTTGTCCGGTACGATCCGGACAGCGGCCGAATCGAACGCTCACCATATACCCTTCCCCATAACGACAGGTACCAAACCGGCTGGCATTCGGTTTTTTATGACGTGACGCCATCTCCCGAAGGTGACTGTGTGTACGCGGTCTGCTGGATTGGCAATTCCAGGCTGATGCGTATCTGGCCTGAGGACGGTGTTTGGGGACGGGTCGAAGACCTTGGTCCGGTAACTCCTGACTATGATTTATCACTTCCCGAATGGTATTTCGCCGATCACTGCGGCGGTTTGACCTTTGGTGTAGATGGGATGCTGTACTACGCCGCGTCCCGGTGGGAGGGTGATTTCCCGGAGGTAAAGAAATTGCGAAGCATGGAAGACGCGGAAAGAGAATCCGTTAGGCTGGATGGTGTAATCTGGAGGATGGATCCGAACACCAACAAGCGGGAGGAAGTTGCTCTTCTGAACCGGCCCGACGCGAGCAGTCATTATGTATCCCGCGGTGCGGTAAACAAAGAGGGCGATCTCTTCTTCGGGCATGTCGGTCCGAGGCCCGTAGGAATCTTTAAAGTAACCATGCCTGATGAACGCAAAGCAATCGGCAAGAAAGTTCCAATCAGGTACTGGGGGTAAGCCATGAAAGAAAGAAAAATGTTCGATTACAATTCACCGGGCGCGACGGAACTCAAAGACAAGATAGTCCACGGCGCGTTCAAAACCGAAGGACAGATGGTAGCCTTCCCGCTCTGCTTCCCATCGGTTTCAATACCTATCCCTTCGGATGAGAGCAGGGTAACCGCCCTCGACATCACCGAAGACGGCGTGGTTTACGGAGGCACAAGCGGGTACGCGGCGCATATTTTCGTGGCCATGTTTCACGGAGTTACAGGCATGGTGTTTGATATGGGCATCGCGGAAAACTGCACTCAGACCGCCGCGGTGTGCTGCGGACAAACTCAGGTTTTCGCGGCTCTGAACGGCCCCGGCGGCGGGTTAATAGTTACGAGAGAATTCCAGGAGACCCCATTCAGCCTTATCCAGGAATGGCATATAGGGCGAACTCCATATACCTATATAGATTCTCCAGTAAAGGGTGAGCGGATACTCCATGCCGTCTGCACGAGTGACCGATCAATGGTGGTCGGAACTACGGAGAGCTCTCTCTTTACTTTCGATTTCGAGACAGATAAAATCGCAATCATCGGAACGGTGGAAGGGTCGGGCAAGTTGACCGCGGTTTCTGACGGAACAGTCATTGGAAGAGGTAAAGACAAAACCCTGTGGTGCTTTGACCCGGGCAGCGGAACTCTAGATGACGACTTCATCAAACTTCCGGAAGGAAAGTGGAATAGCAGCATTATCTGGGCAACCGACCCGGAGACAGATCTTTTATATACCGCCGATGGAGCCGCAAACCTGTATTCCTTCTCTCCTCAGACCGGCTGGAGCAGCATCTTGACTCAGATCCCCTATTCACCGGTTACATCGATTGCAGTAACATTCGACGGCAGGGTATTCGGCAGCTCAGGAACCGACATGCAGCGGATGTTCTGTTACGATCCGGACGAGGGGACTCTCGTCGACATAGGAGTCGCCGCATCC
>JABGPX010000503.1 GCA_018644745.1 Spirochaetales bacterium | reverse complement strand
TGGCGCCGTCCCCGCTGATGGATACCAGCCTCTTGTGGGGTGAACTCTCGGATTGAAGGTTGTATAGTATCCGCCCGTCCGAAAGCTCCACCGGGATCGTCTCGCTCGGGTTAATGACCGACGCCGTCGAGGTTCGGTAGGATGCATGCTGGTGGTCTCGCGCAACCACCTCGGTCGCGGCCCAGGTGCGGCCACCATCGTCGGAGTAGATCCCCGCGGCATTTGATGGACGGTGCCCAAGGTGCGCCGGTCCGGTCGCAATGACCCGCCATAGAACCCGGTTTTACGAAAGCATAGTAAGAGACGGTGTATCCGTATGACGCTGAATGTAGAAGATAAAAAAGCCTTGAGCGAGATTCGAATTGGTAAATCTCGAGTATTTCTCGATGACGCAAAACAGAATTTTGGTGAAGGAAGATTTTATACATCGGTGAATCGAAGTTACTATGCGTCACTAAGCGCCGTCCGCTCCTTGCTCATTCTCGAAGGCATCGACTCGGATTCACACTCGGGTGCCGTTACCATGCTGAGCCTCCACTTTGTCCGAACGAAGCTCCTTCCGGTCGAGGTGGTACGGGACTTCAAAACGCTGCTCTCCCGCTGCACCGATGTCGACTATGGAGATTTCGAAACCGTAGAAAAAGACGATGCCGAAGACTCATATGACAAGGCCGAATCTATACTTGCTCAGATCGATACAGTGAGAACGCGGCTTATTTTGGAGATGTGAGGTCAACCTAACCGGGCAAATGGCTGTTGAGCTTAGAGACTTGCTGTAAAATCCACGCATTGATACCGGCGGTTGGGGCAATGTCGGCGGTGGTGGTTAGAATCGCAAGCGATGGCCAGTTCGCAGGATAGTGCGCTTTTGTTGGTGTGGTCGGCAACCTTGTGGAGTAGTTTTTTATCATCTCAATGGTTCGGGAGTAGAATACTCCTAAAACGAGATCGATTTTACTCATCTCTTTTGAGATAATCGAAACATGTTTGTCTTGCTTCGGGACCTACTTCTCACCCTTTTTCGAGTAATTTTCACAAAACGGAAAGATATAATATGTGCCCTGCTTCTGCTGAAGAAAGAGAATGAAATCTTAATGCGCCATCTGCACTTGCAGAAAAAGGGCATCAAGACCCGCTCAAAAGAACGGTTTTCGCTATCGCTGATCTGTGCAGTGTCAAGAAGAGTATTTCGATTTCTGTCTTTGGCAAAGCCGGGGACATTATTGGCCTGGCAGCGCAGGTTTATAGAGGATAGATGGTCATACAAGCGGCGGAAACCTGAAAGAAAGGGGGTACCAAAGTCGACAGAAAAATTGGTTCTTGAGATGAAAAAACGAAGACCTGCTTTGGGGCTGCAGGCGTATTTCCGATGAGCTCAAGAAGCTTCGGATTTGCCTGCACCATACTAGGGTCAACAAGATCATCCAGACATTTAGAAAAGAAGGAAAGGTGCAGATTACCGGGCGCTGCGCCAGGTTTCTGAAAGCTCATTGGGATACTCTGTTCGGCATGGATTTTATTACGATTGATCCTTGTTGGCAAAACGGTTTTATTTACTCATGTTTTTAGAGCTAAAATCAAGGAGAATTGTAATGTGGGGCCTGACGAAGCATCCCCGATGGTAACCGCGCTAAAGCATGCGGACAGATAAAGAAACATTAGATCCTCGGAGGTTTACATCATCATTATTTCAGGAGCGGTGCGTGAAGGTGTCAAATGCTAAAAAGCTACAGGACGCCTGTGCCTGTACGAGGCATCCGAGCCCGGTCAGTCCCATAGCGAGGGAAAACTCGTATTCCCACGTTTCGACAAAGAATGGCTATTCTCCGGATAGTTTTATAGATCAGTATTGACGGCCCCTGCCCGAGGGCCTACACTTTTTTGATGACTCCAAAGGAAACTGTCCTCAATCAGATCAATCATAATACCACCCCGCGTACTCCGTACACCATAAGTTATGAGATTGCCGTCGGCGAGCAGATCGACAATTTCTACGGCTCCGCAGATTGGCGCAGCGGTTTCACCCAGTACACGGTCGGCGTCGGCGCGGTAGCCACGGATTTCAAAGAGGATATCGGCAACGGCCGTGTCCGCGACGCGTACGGCGGTATCTGGCGCACCGACAGGAGGCCCTGGCATCTGGAACAGCCTCCGTTGGCCGCACCGAGTTTTGCGGGGTATGATTTTCCCAAACCCGAGGTTTTTTTCAGACCTGAGTGGAAAGATAAGGCCCTGAAAACATGCGCCGAAAATGCAGACTCCTTTATCATAGGAAATCTTGGCTGGGGTCTCTTCGAGCGAAGCTGGACCCTTCGGGGGTTTGAGAACTCCCTGGCCGACTCGGCGCTCGAGACGGGATTCTACGAGGAGGCCCTCGACCGGCTTACCGAACTATACCTGGCTTTTGTAGAGTACACCGTGGATCTGCCGATCGACGGAATGCTCTTTGGTGACGACTGGGGAGATCAACGGGGAGTTATCCTCGGACCCGACAGGTGGCGGGAGCTTTTCAAACCTCGCTGGAAACGTATCTACGACGCCGTGCACGCTTCAGGGAAAATCGTGATGAGTCATTCCTGTGGTTCTGTCGCCGCTATTATTCCTGACATAATCGAAATCGGGATGGATGTTCTCGAGAGTGTGCAGCCCGAAGCCGCGGACATGAATCCCTATGATCTCAAGAAAGCGTATGGCGAGGAGATCGCTTTCTGGGGATGTCTCGGCAGTCAGAGTACCATAGGGCAGGGAACACCCGCGCAGATTTCCGCGGAGGTAGAACGATTGGAGGTGGAAATGCCGAAAGGCGGAGGATATATTCTAGCGCCGGCCAAGCCGCTTCAGCCCGGCACCCCCGTGGAGAATGCCGTAGCGGTAATAGAGGCTCTTCAGAAGCTTTGAGGCATCCTGCCGATTCAATCATTTTATTTCATGGAGATAGGAATGGGAATGACCGGAAAAGAAAGAGTGCTTGCCTGCGCGGAAAGAAAACCGATCGATAGATGTCCGAAATCGCTGCGCTGTACAAGAGAAGCTCAGGAAGCCCTCCGCTTGGCCACGGGCACCGGGTCCAAGCAGGAGATGTATGATCATTTGGGTATCGATCTGCGCTGGATAACCGCGCCGCCTTTCATCGGACCCGAAAATCGTTCGCTGTCTCCTCTCGGGGGAGAGGGGTATGATTTTCTCGGGTGTTATAACTCCAAGGTCACAAATAAATTCAATACGTATTATGAAATCACATACCATCCGCTGGCGGAAATGAAATCTGTCGACGAAATAGAGAACTACGACTGGCCTGATTTGGATTGGTGGGATTACTCCGCAATGCCCGATCTCATAAAAGCTGAGAAAGCTAAAGATGATACGGCTGTCATGTTCTTCGCCGGAGGAGCGTTTGAGACTCCGTGGTACATGAGAGGAATGGAGCAGTTTCTGGTAGATATCTACAATGAACCCGAAATTGCTGAGGTTATAAGTCGGAAGGTTGCGGAGTTCTACTATCAAAGAGCTCTACGGGTATTGGATGCCGCAAACGGTCAGATTGACATAATCGGATCCGGCGGCGATATCGGGGGTCAGAACACCATGATGCTCGGACCGGATAAATGGAGAACCCACATAAAGCCGTACACGGCGCAGCTGATAACTCCATTCAAGGAAATGGGGCTAAAAACCTTTTATCACTCCGATGGCGCCATGTCGGCGGTAATTAAAGATTTCATCGAGATCGGTCTGGATATCCTCGATCCGATTCAGGTCGGTGCGGCCGGAATGACTCCCGAAGAGCTCTTCCCGGTTTTTGGAGACAGGCTCAGCTTTCACGGCGCTATCGATGAAGTGGAGCTTCTGCCTCACGCGACACCGGATGAAGTGTATGAAGAGACACAGCGAATTATCAGCATTTTCGGCCGGAATAACGGGTACATCGTATCACCGACACATCAGGTGCAGGGCGACACCAGTGCCGAAAATATATTAGCAATTTACAAAGCTGTCGACGACCACGCTTTTTCGTAAAGGAATAATGGCATGTTGGATAATGATATTGATGGATTTTGGCGAGAGAGGGAAGCGGAGGCCCAAAGCCGTTTGGTTATTCCCATTATGGCAACTTACCTGGAAGGGTATCCCGGTCTGGAAGGGCCTGAAGCCGGCCTTTTATACTTGATGGAAAACGGGTTCTATTTTGAAAATATGGAGAAAAAAGGGCAGCTTGATTTCTTTTTAAGAGGGAAACCCAGATTTGTGAAAAAACAATTTAAATTGCCTCTGGAATCTGTTGATGGCGTAGATATGATTGGCGCCAAAGTAAAAGCGAGTTCCCCTTGGCAGCAATTTTTGGATTTTTGGAAAACAACTGAGCAAAAGCTTCAGATTACTTTCCACGATGAATCCGGGCGAAAAGGAACAGCTGTTTTTGAATGCGTGTTAGATATGGATAAAATGCAAAAAGCCTATTTACAGCTTGTGAAAAAATAACATGCGTTTTTCTATTTTCGGCAGCATGTTAAGCCTATTTCCAAGCGCTTGAATGAGCTCCGACTTGGAAGGGGCTCCCTCGTCGGCGCATACACCAGCCGACTTCCTCATTTAGCGCAAAGGTGTATCGCTCGCGGCAGTTAAAAGATATATAATGCAAATGTCCGCGCTTCCTATTTTCCGGGAGCGCGGCGCTTTCAGATCATCATCACCTAAGGAGAACACATGCGATCGGAAATAACAGAGCGACTCTACAAATTTTATACAAATCAATCGGTTGATAGGGTGCCTGACATCGAGTTCGGATATTGGCCGCAGACTGTACGCAGGTGGGCGGAAGAAGGGCTGCCGATTGTGTTGTCCGAAGATGAGCAGAATGAGATGTTTCCGAAAAGGCTCGATGATTTTTTTAGATTTGACACCTACGGCCACTCTCTGCCCCGTTTCCTTCACATAAATCCTGCTTTCAAAAAGGACATACTCGGCCGTCGCGGCGAGGTAACCATTATGCGAGGACTGGATGGGATTGTCGCCGAGCGCTATCTCAGTGATGTAGAGAGAAGCTCTATTCCCCACTTTGTCGACTTTCCGATAAAAACCGCGGATGATTGGCCGGATATGAAACGCCGATTTCGTCATGATGATTCCACGCGGATGTATACTGATTGCGAAATCGATGAGGCAAGGACCGCGGTTACCGACGGAAAAATGATACAAATCGGCTTCACCGGATTCTATGGCCAGCTGCGTAATTGGATGGGGATGGAAAGCCTATCGTATGCCTTTTATGATATGCCGGAGTTGATTCTTGAGATGGTTGAGCATTGGGCCGAGCTTTGTGCCCAGTGTATTGAACGGCTGCCGGAGGATATCCCGATCGATTATGTTACTTGGTGGGAAGACATGGCCGGAAAGAATGGCCCGCTGGTTTCACCGACGGTATTTAGAGAGTTTCTTCAGCCCGGTTATCGTCGGGTAATGGATGCG
>JABGPX010000392.1 GCA_018644745.1 Spirochaetales bacterium | reverse complement strand
ACTTATCGGCTTCGATATACTTCTTGCCGTCGTGCTTGGCATCCTTCTCTATCTTATCTCAGCAAGAGATGAGAGACGTGATCCGGATTTTCTTGACATAATTAATACAGCTCTTATTTTCTCCGCACTTATCGTTGACGCGATTGCGCTAACTGCAATTGCTATGAGGATTCAATCATTTGGATTTACACCAAATAAAACTGCAGCTCTTGGCGAAAATATCATACTCCTTGTGAATCTCGCGGTTAGTGGTATTCTCTATCTCAAATTTCTTATCCGGAAGGAGGGATTTCGTCGACTCGTTGTCTGGCAGACCGCCTACCTGCCGTTTCTTGCGATTTGGGCGGGATTCGTTGCATTCATTTTTCCATTGATATTTTAACCGATCGCGTTGTGCTATCAGGAATTTTCTGGCGCTATAGACGAAGATTGAGTCTCCACCTATATTGAAATTATACGCCAGTGGTCAGAGCATCGAAGAGTGAAGAGAGCAAGGTGTCTTTTCGGATTAATCGCGATGGGGGTAGTTGGCCGTATGCAAACGAATTATACATCGACAGAGGAAGAATCAATGGCGACAAAGATTTTCATCGCTTCTACCGAAAGGGGAAGCGGCAAAAGTTTGGTCACAATAGGTCTAATGAGCGCGGTTCAGGGGTTTGTACCGCGAGTCGGATATATGAAGCCCGTGGGGCAGCGATACGAATCCGTGCATGGTGAAGAAGAAGACGCGACGCTGGTAAAAGCCCTTTTCGATCTGAAGGATGACCCACGCGATATCACGCCAATGTCATTAACACAGGCACAGCAGGATAAAGACGCGCTATTTGAAAAGATATTCAAGAGTTTCAAATCAGTTTCTAAAGATAAAGATGCAATCTTCATCGAAGGAACCGACTATACCAGCACCATGTCGGCGCTCGAGTTTGATATCAATGCCGAACTTGCTCAAAATCTCGTAGCGCCGGTACTTCTTGTGGCACTGGGTCACGAAAAAAGCATCGATGATATAGTCCATAATGTCACCGAGTATGCCGAGTCCTTTACAGACCATGGCTGCACACTGCTCGGAGCCATTGTAAATCGTTTTGATTCTCCTGATCCTAGAAAGGACGCTCTTCGTCTGAAGGACCGGCTCGAGAAAAACGGTATACCATTATTCGGTGTAATTTTAAATAATCCGGTGCTATCAGGACCGCGGCTCAGTGAAGTGCGAGACGCCATCGGCGCGGAAATTATGATAAAAGGTGATGATCTCGACAGAGTGGTAACCGATACCAAGATACTTGCCATGACACCTGAGAATGCCCTGGAATATATCCACGATCAAGACGGATATCTTCTCATTACATCAGGCGACAGAGCAGAGCACATTTTCACTATATTAAGTGCTCATAAGTCGGTGTACTATCCTGATTACGCCGGAATTATTCTCACCGGCGGACTAACTCCCGGAAACAACGTGAGAACTCTTCTCGAGGGAATATCCGATGCCGGACTGACAATTCTTTCGGTAAAGGATGATACTTTCACGACTGCGCTTAATGTAAGTGAAGTCCGCGGGAAGCTATCGAAGGATGATCCGGAGAAGATCGAACTTGCCAAGCATTCAATACAGCGATATGTGGACATCCGCCGGATTTATGACCTCCTGGGTACGGTGCAGAGCGATATGCTCACGCCGAGGATGTTTCAATATCGTATTCTAGAGAAAGCAAAAGCGATGAGGAAGAAAATCGTTCTTCCTGAAGGCACCGAGCCTCGTATTCTCAAAGCTGCTGAAGAAATAATTCACCGCGATGTATGCGATGTTGTGGTGCTGGGTGACAAGAAAACGATAATTGATATCACTCACAGAGAGGGCGTGAGTCTGGATGAGTTGGTTATTCATGATTATCTTGCTGAGGACCGCGATCATATCGAGGAATATGGGCGTATTCTTTATGAGCTGCGGAAGCATAAAGGCGTGACCCTCGAAAGAGCAAGAGACGCGGTGCTTGATCCCATCGTATACGCGGCGCTGATGGTCTATAAAGGCGATGCCGACGGTTATGTTTCCGGCGCTACCCACTCAACCGCCGATACACTTCGACCGGTTCTTCAGCTTATAAAAACTAAACCTGAGGTATCACTCGCATCGAGTGTTTTCTTTATGTGCATGCCCGAGCAAGTTTTGGTGTACGGCGACTGCGCCCTCGTCGCAAAACCCACGGCGGAAGAATTGGCGGATATCGCAATTACCAGTGCGGACACCGCGAGTTTCTTCGGGCTCAATCCTGTTGTAGCGATGCTTTCTTATTCAACCGGAGAATCCGGTTTCGGCGAGGATGTGGATAAGGTTCGAAAGGCGGCAACTCTGGCAAAAGAGCGAAGACCCGACTTGCTCATCGAAGGACCCATTCAATACGACGCCGCCACATCTCAAGAGGTTGCGAATATCAAATTCAAAGACAGCAAAGTCGCGGGGAAAGCCACCGTTTATATCTTCCCGGATCTGGATGCAGGAAACACCGCGTATAAGGCGGTGCAGCGATCAGCAAATGTACCTGCGATCGGTCCGGTACTTCAGGGACTTAATAAGCCGGCAAATGACTTGAGCCGGGGCGCGACGGTTACCGATATTGTATACACTATCGCGATAACCGCTATACAGGCTCAGCAGAAATAATGTTTGGTGAAATGAATGGATTTTTATATCGGTACCTATACTCATGAATTTGAGAGCAAGGGAATATATCGGGCAAGTCTGCAACTAGATACCGGCACCCTCGAACCCGCGGAGCTCGTAGCAGAGCTTGATAACCCGTCGTTTCTTGCCCTCGATTCCGTAAAACCGTTTCTCTATTCGGTTTCAGAAAAAGAAGAAGCCGAGCTCGTGTCATTTCGAATTGAAGACAACGGACAGCTGACGAGAATTGACAGCGTAAAGACAGGCGGTTCCTCGGCTTGTCATTTGACGCCGTCTCAAGACGGCCGGTTTCTCTACGCCACAAATTACGGCGACGGATCGGTAGTTATCGCAGAATTATCAAATGATGGTAGTTTCAAGGCGGGAGTGAAGGTTATCCAGCATGTCGGGTCAAGCATAAATCCTGAGCGCCAGGAAGGCCCGCATGCTCATTCCGCGATAATCGATCCATTCGGCAGCCGTCTGCTGGTTGCTGATCTTGGAATCGATCGGATTGTGGTGTATCAAATCAATCCCGTTACCGGTAATCTCATAGAGGAAGCAGAGGCATCAGGTTCTGCTATCCCGGGTTCCGGGCCAAGGCACCTTTGTTTTCACCCTGATGGGCGTCTGCTCTATTGCATTTACGAATTAACCGGTTTTGTGTCGGTATATAAATATGTGCCGGGGGAAAAGCTTGAGCTGTTACATACAGTGCCTGGACTTCCCGCCGATTTCACAGGGGTAAATACTGCTGCTGATATTCATGTTAGTGCCGGAGCGGATTACCTCTATACATCAAATCGAGGACACGATTCGATTGCGGCGTTTGATATTCGGAACAGGCAGATCCCCGTACTCCTTGGTCATATTCACACCGGCGGCAGTTGTCCACGGAATTTCAACATCGTTGGGAAATTTCTTCTTGCGGCGAACAAGGATAGCCACAATATAGTTGAGTTTGAAATTGGATCTGATGGGATCCCGGCTCCAACCGGCAACGAAATCGCCGTGCCGATGCCGTCCTGCATAAGACCGGTCTTATAAGTTCCCTCGACCGGACAGATTCCATATCGTATTCATGGCAATCTCAAGCCGTTCACCAAGACGGTCGCCACCGATAGTAGTAATATCATCGCTGTTGTCCAGGACCGCGTATGGAACGGCATTGTTATCAATTTGGAGAAATTCCGGACTCTTGCTTGAAAAATCTTTCCAATCGATATCCTTGTACAATATTTCCATTTTGTCCGCAGGAAGCCCGTGTTCCAGTACGCTGTCTGGTTTTTCAGGATTAAATCGCCGTGTGTTCTTGCGTTTCGATTCTTCATAGGTAACATCGACGTAGAGAGCCGCAGCTTTCTTGAGGATTTCACCAGTCATATGGCTAAACGCGTCCTCGTAGCCACCATGCTCAGCACCGCGGGAAAACTCGATAATAACCGTTGTGTCTGTGTGGAGGTCCGGCCGGTCGCGCAGCTTCTTTCCATATTCCTGGCAAATCCTTCTGATCAGCAGATTCCACAGATCGGTGAAAAGAAAAAAACCATCCTTATCGGTGTGCAGCCTCGGCTGTCCCATTTCTGTGAGAATTGCATCCTCTTCAAACCATGTCCACAGCATTGGAAAATCATCGATTTCATCTATTTTGCCAAGGTGGAATCGGTCTTTTCGCACCTGATCACTTACGGAATGCAGGTAATCAATTATTTCACTCTTGCCGGCGGCCGGGCGGGCGTTGAGAATAAGTACAGGTAGAATATCCATTAATCCTTCTCATCCGTTCGAAGCAGGCTGGAAGTTCGTCGAACCTTTCCAACCAGGTCTTTGCTCAGAACATGTTGTATTTTTATCCACAGCTCGAAATTTAATTTTTTTAAATTAGCCAAATTCTCTTGGCTCCAGGTGATAGTTTCAACGGGGGTGCCGCATTGAACATCCGCCGAAGCCGGGTCACCGCTGAGGAAACTCATTTCAGCGATAAAACTACCCCGCGAGAGCTCCGCGATTTCCCTGCCGGTCTTCATGACAGAAGCCGTCCCGCCGAGAATCAGCATAATAACTTCCTGCGAGGATCCTTCTTCAACGATCTTGCCTTCCTCAAAAAGCCGTTCTTTGCCAATCTGCCAGAAGTAGAGAAACTCCCGTTTTGACATGTCATGAAAAGTATCATCATAGATATCTTCGACCCCTTCAGGAATTGTTACCGGCCTGCGTCTTCGAAGAAGTACGATTACCTGAAACAGGTTGATCGCGAGGAAAAGGCAATTCCACATCAGTACGACGTAGTTCGCGGTTACCAGATTGTAGGCGATAAATAGTCCCTGCGCACTGATGAGAATAATTCTGAGGAACAGGATATTCCGAATTGTGAGCGCCACCAGCATAAACAGGTAACCGGCGTTGAGTACAAAAATCATAAGAAGAGCCCCTTAATGAGTCCAGAATCTCTTCTATTATTTTCGGTTGAAAAAGGAGTTCAATTGATGTGGATTTTATCTCATGCGTTATAGTACACTTTCGACATTATTTTCCAGGACTCGCAGCCGGGAAGGGGGATCTGCATCCGGTCGGTCTCCTCGAGCCATTGCCGGTTCCTCGGCTCTTCGGCCATCCGTGCCATATCGCTTTCGTAGTCGGTCCCCGTGTATTCATAGTAGCCGAACAGATAGTTTTTACCGTCAGGGAGAACCTCGATGAATATTGAAAAGTTTTTCATATGCGCCGCCGTAATGAGATCCCTAACACCCGGAAAAGAATCTGCATGAATCTTTTTATAGTCTTCAATCCGATCTTTCTTGATACCAACAAC
>JABGPX010000846.1 GCA_018644745.1 Spirochaetales bacterium | reverse complement strand
CAGTAAGCGGCCAGGGCCCGCTTGCTGCTGCGGAACCAAGGTATGTATTCAGAGAGAGGTCCGGTTGATTCGGTCATGAAGTACCCGAATTGGCGCATCACTTCGCAGCGCACTTTTTCATTCACGTAGTATTCCGGTTTTTCGCAAAGCTTTCTAAACCGGGGATATAAATCTTCTCCTGTCTCCCTGTCCTTCAAAGTCAGAAACCATGCCATATGGTTGATTCCGGCGCAGGTATATTCAACCCGGGATTTTGGCAGCCCCAGATACCCGCAGACCAGATCCATCGTGGTCTGCACACCGTGGCAAAGGCCGATATACTGTATCCGATCCGTTAATTTCCCGATCAAATGACAGCACGCGCCCATGGGGTTTGTGTAGTTCAGCAGCAGCGCGTCCGGGCACAGCTTCTCCATGTCAAGGATAAGACCTTCAAGGAACGGGGCGGTACGCAGAAGCCGGAAAATACCTCCCGGCCCAAGAGAATCGCCGATACACTGATCCACGCCGTATTTAAGAGGAACCTCTATATCATAGGTATACGCATCGGCACCGCCGATCTGAACCATATTAATGACATAGTCGGCCCCATCAAGAGCCTCCTTCCGGTCAAGAGTGGTCCAGATATTTGCCTTCAGTCCATTCTTACTCACAACGCCTTTCAGGAAAGCTGCCATTTTATCCAGCTTCGGCTGGGTCCGGCTCATCAAACAAATTTCGCTGTCTTTGAGAACCTCCGTCGATAGAATATCCATAGACAAGGTTTTGCAGAAAACCATACTTCCCGCACCTATCATTGCGATTTTTGCCATTGTTTCCGTCTCCTATTAGCTACCTGTCGAAAATATATTCTACAGTATTATTCCCTCTTCATTGAATCGAGGTAAAAGTAGAGCGCCGCCGAACAGGTAAAGACAATACCTGCGATAATCCAAATTATCGAAATGGTTGTTCTTGAAATAATAATGCTAAAAACAACGGCCGCTGTTATTGCTCCGATCTGCATCACAAGAGACGAAAGAGATAAGAGCGAAGACCTTTTATCTTCAGGAATTTCCAAATTCAGTACAGTGCTTTCAGGTACGGTGACCATTCCGTTGAATCCCATGATCAAAAGGAACAAAATAGAAAACCCAATAAATTGGCTCTGGAATGCAAGCACTATAACCAAGACACCTACTACTATCTTAAGAACTCCTGCAGCAAACAGATGAGTCATCTTGAAAAGAGAAATGACGGCGCCGAAGGCAAGCGTGCCGATTACCGCCATAAGAAAATAGCCGCTGTTCAAGGCACCGAAAAGCCAGATTTGATTTTCGGATGCAAGAATATTTTTCAGCGCCGGCTGCCAATAGAGCTCAATGGCGTTAAACGAAAACCCCCAAAGAAGGATACCGACCAAAAGCAGCCTAATAACCTTGTTCGACTTAACCAAGGCAAATGAATCCGCCAAAAATTCGCCAATCTTCTCATGCTTTGGCGGCAATTTACTTGCATGAGTCAGTGCGGTTATTATCAGGAGGATTATAATAATAATCATCTGAACAATAATATTGCCGTTATACATATTGTCTGTGGGGAAAAGTCTCACCCATAATTGAGGTAACAGACCGCCAATCAGCGCACCTATAGCTAAGCCAAGTGTCTCACCAATGTTCATTCCCATAATCATTTTGTGAAGACTTTCTTTTCCGCGTTTTGCAATATGTTCATCAACAAAATCAGACTCAATCGACCCGGAAGAAAATGCTCTAGCAAGGCCAAAGAGACTGAACCCTATACCAAGGGTAATAAACCTGTGGCTGAACAAAACTACTATGAGGGATAGGAAGAAAATAACTAACGAAAGAAGATAGATTTTCTTTCGTCCCATTCGATCGGATAAGATCCCGCTCGGTAGTTCAAAGATCACAACAAAAGCAGACAATAATGCCATTATGTAACCTACCGACTCGATACCGGCGCCTTTTGAAAGAATCATCAGCACTAAAATGGGGCTGATAATTCCTATAATCATCCAATGCAGAAAGCGATTAAGTACGGCTAAAGCCACTGAATCCTCACTTCTTTATCCCGGAGATATTAGTCATTATCGACCCTCAATGCCGGAAGAAAGAAATCATCGTGCCAGGCATAAGATTCATCCTCTGAATTATAATTCCCGCCGGTAATCACAAGAACGCAATCTTGCTCAGGATACACAATGAGCCATTGCCCCCCTCGTCCGCCGGCCATGTAAGGCTGAAGGAGTTTTTGGCTTTCAGGGTGAATAATGTCTGGAAGCCACCATTGAAAGCCGTAATCTACATCCCAGCCATCGACGGTTACAGACGGATAGAGCATGTCGCTAAGCCACTCTTTAGAAATAATCTGTTTATTCTTCCACATCCCATTCCGTAGGATAAGTTCCCCGATTTTCAACAGATCCCTGGGAAGAAGATCAATTCGAGGCCCCGCAATAATGTCACCATGCGGCGAGACAAACCACTGGGCATTCTTGATTGCTAGGGGAATAAAAAAATTCTCCTGAGCAAACTCATCGATGTATTGCTCAGTTGAACGGTAGATGATGTAACTCAGCAAATTTGTGCATCCGCAGTTATAGGTGA
Organism: Spirochaetales bacterium; assembly: GCA_018644745.1. Next base: position 2,878 of record JABGPX010000846.1, on the reverse strand, counting down.
ATTGGGTTCCCGGTTCCTGAACGAGCTTTTTTCTCAGGAAAAACTCAACCGGGTTATTGCTGCGAATTAAACGATTCATGTCATTTAGGCGCGAATTGTAAGAAACTGCGTGTTCATTCCATTCCAGACCGGCCTGCATAGTAAGGAGATGACGAATGGTGACAGCTTCCTTTTCGGCGCGGTCCGGCTGATTGTATTTTGGATACCACGCCAAAATACTCGAGTCTAGGTCTTCGATGCGCTGCTGATCATGCGCAATTCCAAAAATCAATGATGTAAGAGATTTACTAATTGAGCCTAAGCCATGAGGCGTGTTGTAATCATAGTCTTTCCATTCACCCTCAAAGGTGTATCCAGCGAAGTATTCTTCTAATATGAGCTTTCCGCCGGAGGCGACAAGAATGGAATGAATGCGGGGATATTCGCCGCGTAGAACAGCTCTTACACCGTCCTCAAGCTTGGGTAACGATATGCTCTGCGGATCTGGATGTGCGGTCTTCCAGCCGTCATCAAGTTCAATAGGCGTTTTGTAGGTATATTTTTTGATTTCTGCAAGAGAATACTCTGGTTCAAGCTGAATTGTTTGGCACGAAGCGAGCCAGAGAAATAAGAAAAGCAACAAAATTGGCTTCCTTTTCATCCTCCCTCTTATTCCACCTCCGCCGAATCAACTGTATACCCTCTATGCAGAGAATAACAATCCCTGGCGAAAAAACGATAGTGCCTCGACGGTTTTTGTAGCCAATAGGCTGAAGGAATTACTATTTTGTAGGAGTGAAACGAAACATACTAGTTGCTGTCAGCACCACCTACCAGGGCGACAGCGCACCCGGGCAGGCGTGGGACCAGATGGTCCGGTTCTTCAAAGACAACCTGTAGCTTTCAACCCTAGTTTAGCCCCAATTAAGCCGCTTTGAAAGATATTCAATATATTCACAAAACGTAGGCCAGCTTATATCAGGATGAACACTGTGATCCAATTCGGGAATATAACCTCCTATTTCCACAGCCGGCATAATGCGATCCACCTCTGCTTGAAGATACGCTCCTCCTTTTGCAATCTCCTTTTTGTCAATTCCACCAAACATCATAAACGCCTTACCGAATTCTCTCCGTACCGCGTTTACATCCATACCTGCCTGCACTTCGAAAGGCCAAAGTGTATCTATACCCGCATCAATCCAAATAGGAATTAATTCCCATATTTTTCCGTCGCTATCCAAACCGATATGTTTTATACCTTGACTTCTAAGCCATTCATTCACTCGCTTATACCGAGGAAGCGCATACTTCCGAAACATCTCAGGACTCACAAGCGGACCATTTTTAAATGCCATGTCTTCCCAGTACCAGAATGTCTCAAACTTCGTATGTTTCAGTGTTTCCTTTGTGATTTCTATAATGGCGTCCGCACGGTCATCCATAATTTCTTCAACTAACTTCGGTTGGTCGTAAAATGCCATGCATAAGCCTTCTACGCCGAATAAATTTCGCAAGGCGCCGAAAAATCCGCCCCATCGGTCAGCCCAACAGAGTCGTGGATACTCTTGCTCAGCAGCTTTTGTATCCAAACGATTGATCGTGTCTCCTTCACTTTGAGCAATGGATACCCCGACCGTGGTTTGGCTTCGACCTCCCTTTTGTACCTGCTCTTTCCAGGAATCTGGGAAACGAAGATCCGGCACCAATTCCAGTCGTTCCGCCTTAAACCTTCGATAGTCTTCAGTAGTCTCTACAGGAAATCTAAGGAATTGAGGCATACTGGTATCGGCGCTCTCTTTGAATTCCTTCATGTGAATTCCTTCCTCATTCACATAAGTTACTGTTGTATCATCTTCTTCAAGCACTTCGTGAGCAAACTCCGGCATCGGTCCATAATAGGGATCGACTCTGTCCAAGCGATCCAGCCCAAAGACGTCATCCAGCGAAGTGCCGTCGTAACCTTCCTTTCGCCAGTTTTTCTCCGTCTCCGGCCAAACGAAACTGCCCCATCGAATCCAGGGTTTTTCCAAAACCTCAAAATTGCAGGTTCGTAGATATCGTTCTCTTGATGTTAACATGGCTCCCCCCGTCTCATTTTGAACCGCTCAATGTTTCTCTGTCAAGTCTGGTCTACTGTCCTCAACGTACCGCATTGAGAAATACAGATAAGGGCTGAAGTGCTTGCGCCAGAAATTCCCTCCATAAATATTCGCCGTTTCGTGCTCGACATATAGCCGCTCGAAGCCCTGGCTCTGTGCCCAGTCGATACATCTATTCAAGAGAGCTTTCCCAATGCCTCTTCCACGCGCCGACGGCGCGGCATAAGCTGACAGCACTTGGGCAGTATTTGTGCCCCGAAGTATTCGTCCGTCGTCTTCCCCGAGACATAATCCAACCATGAAATACGCCGCGGGTTTTCCGTTTTCCTTATAGACAAATAGCACATTCCTTTGCGCATTCATGGCTTGTAGTTGTGTTCGTACAGTTTCCGCAGAATTGTCTTTCCATAGATATATTGGCGGTTTTCGGTAATACGTCTTATGCTCGATTTCAAGGTCTTGGATAGTTGCGAAATCATTTTCTTGAAATATCTCTATATCCGCGGCTCCATCGATTGCTGTCAGATCACGGATTCGTTCAGCAAGGAATGCCCCAAATCCGAGTTGAAAAACAGATTCCTGCAACAACCTGTCATGGGCAAAGTGCGCGATAATGTGCAATTGTGTGCGTTGACGCTGAAGGTGCTCACCCAACGCTTTATATAATAGTTGATAGGCTTCCAGCCGATTATTTTGTAACGTCCCATGACACAGCTCTCCGAGGAGCGCTGCCTGCTGCCCTTTAAACTTAAACAATGCCGAGATACCTAGGAATCCGATGATCTGGCCTTCAGAGA
>JABGPX010000598.1:993-5492 GCA_018644745.1 Spirochaetales bacterium | reverse complement strand
GGAGCAATAGACGCATTAAGGGTGACATCCGCGGGATCTAGCCCGAGGATTCTTGAGGCGGTATCGCGGAAAAGGACCCTGCCCGAATCAGCTGCAAAGGTAGCGGATGTTGAAATATTTAGCTTGCTTTCCGAATCCATATGCGCCGTGACGGAGGCTGGTTCCTGTTCGCCCGAATTTATGAAACCTCCTCCCTGAAACGCAGTCGCGATGCCTATTCCCCGGAAATAGCCGGACTCGAGGGTAAGGCTTCCTCGCCGTTTCCTCAACATTTCATTTGCAGAATATTTCCTGCTGAAATCGGAGTCTTTTACCACCGCTTCGATAAGCGATTTCTGCGGTGTCTTTCCTGCCCGGACACGGGTTATGGTATTTTTACGCTCGCTCAGCAGAACTCTGCATCGCCACTCTGCCGGATCTTCATGGGAAAGCTCTGCTAAGCGTGTGGTGTGAACTTCAAGGGCGAAGAATCCATCGTTCAATCCCAATCCCCCGCGCATATCTATAGGGGGTAGGCTGGTATATACGAGTTTTCCGCTAATTTTGATATTTTTTGCCGAGTAGTGACCCGCAACGGAGAGAAGCAGACGATCAAGGTGCTCACGTGCATATGTGGGATAAGCGCCCCCCTCGGCAGCGAAATCAATTTCCATTGCAGAAATTGTGCCGTCTTTTCGCAGCCCCGTCTTGAGCCGTATAATAGAACCGGGTTTCCTGGTAGTGAATGCATTCCGTTCCTGACTGCTCAAGACCATCCTGACCGGGTGGCCTATACTCGCGGCGGCCACAGCGGCCTGTGCGGCAAGGAGCGACGGGTACCAGATACATCCTGGGCCTGAGCCGGCCACTGCAGTATTACTAACTTCTATCTGTGCTGCAGGCGAATCTAGCACCTGAGCTACCGTATAACGAACGTGGTGGAGCCATCCGGTCGAAGTGGCAACCGAAATACCATTTTCTCCGACCTCCGCGAGAGCGCCGACAGGCTGAAGAATAGCGATGGTTCCGGAATCCATCTGATACTCACCTTCTATTACCTGAAATGCTTCCTCGAACCCTGCCGGCGGGTCGCCCATGCTGAGAACTCTGGATGTGACGATAAGATCATCCGGTGTGTCTATTGATAGTTCCAACGGGTCGTTCCGCTCATATTCTGTTTCCACCAGAGCGGCGATAGCAGCAAGTTCTTGTTCGTCAGGGCCGCAGAGCAGAGCCAATGCCTCGCCTTGGTAGCGGATTTCGTCCGTAACCAGAACAGGGATTTCTACTCCGCTGATTGTGACCGAATTTCTTCCCGGTATGTCGGCCGCCCTTATGAAAAATACCTGGTCAGGCAGAGGCGGCAGGCTGAATGACCTTACCCTTCCTTTTCGTATTCGGCTTCTGACGGCAACGCAATGCAGCATCCCTTTTATAGAAATGTCATCAATGAGACGATCTGAGATATTATCCACCGTATTGACCCTCTCCGTGAGGTACGAGCGACTTATTCTTCTTTTGGTTCATGGCGCTCAACAGGTTCAATTACCTCAAAGCCGAAATCGATCTGAAAAGAATCATCGTAAAGCGACAAACTAATCTTCGCCCGCCTTTTCCTTTTGTCTACCTTGATTATACGACCTTCCATACCTTTCAGGGCACCTTCCCTGACCCGAATGCGTTCGTTTTCATCGAAAATTACCGTCGATTTCTCTACAATTTCACCAAAAGAAAGAAAGTGAAGAAGCATCTCACGATCCTTGCCGGAGAGAGGTTCGATGGAATGGTTACTTTTCAGAAAGCGAAAAAAGCCGGGAGTTCGCCTCAGCCCCCAGAAAACTATCGGTTCAATACTTTCTGATTCAAGAAAAACATAACCCGGGAAAATCGGCGCAAGAGCATCAGCTGTTTTTCCTTTTCTTCGAATTTTCAGGCGCCTTCGCGGCCAGACGAGATCAATTGGATTTTGGAGTTCCGGATTGTCAATTACCTGCCGCGCCAGCTTTAGGAACTTCTCCTCACCGCCGGTTTTGACCTGGATAACGTAATATTTCATAGAGACGCCTCTATTTAGTGTCCCTTTCAGGGTTTTGCGTTGTGTTCACAGGACCGCCGAAAGCCTATTTCTTTTTGGGTTTCCTGAGCATGTTTTTTATGGCCGAAAGTTTTTCAGATTCTGTCGGGTCGAGTTTTACCCGTTCGAAATATTCAAATATGAAAGAGATAAAAATCGAAAGGAAAAAAACCGACATTGTAACGATAACGCAAATTTTACCCCGGCTCGGCCCTGCTTTTATTTCCGGAATTTCCGCCACTTCTACGACTTGAAACCGCTCAGAATTGTCTTTTTCCTCTATCTTGGTTGTTTCATATTGAGACCTTAGGCCGCTGTAGATAATTCTCAGGATCTCAATGTTTCCCAAGAGATTTGTATAGAGGGCTGCCAATTCCGGCAAATCAGCGAGAGGTATGTCCAGAGCGCTGGCTTCATCTTTCCTTCCCATTCTTATAAGGTCGCGGGTTGTCGCTAGAAGGTTGAGTTCCGCCATGAGCGAAAGCACCGCAGGGTCATCAGATCTGCGGATTTTCTTTGCCGCTTCGAGTTGGGATTCCTTCCCGATTATCTGCCTATCTAGATCGGCTAACGCGTTAAGCTGGTACTCAGTTTGAAGTCCGATATCTATAATTTTGTTGTTTTTTTGGAAATTTATGAGGTCTTGCTGAGCCTGTTCCAACTCCTTGCCGTACTGCGCGATGCTTTCCTCGAGAAAGCGCTTCTTCTCGAGTACTCCGCTCATAGTCATCTCGTCGAATTGATTTTCGAGTTCACCTACAGCGCTGTTGAGTATTTGGGTTGCAAATACTTTATCCGTGTTCTCAAAACTAATTGTGAGGATACCCGTTGCGCTGTTGAACTCGGTTGCAAAAGAGCCTCTTAGGAGCTGTCTCGAGGTAGTTCGCGGGTTCTCCTCGATATTGAATTTTCTGATTATCTCAAATTCTTCCACCAGACTATCAAGAATCTTGTTTCCTATGAGAAGGGCTTGCGCCAGATCAGAACTTGATGATCCGCCGGTGTCTCCGCCAGCCAAACTCGCCAGGATTCCCAGATCGCTGCCCGAGAGGATCGAGGAGATCGATGACTGTTCCTGATCGAGGAGCCGGATTTTAACTTCCGGGCGGTAGAAATTGGGCAGAAAATTGAAGCGCCCATCGATTGGTGCTCGTATTGAGTAGAGGGAGTACAGAACTATGAAGATTGCGGCGAGAAAAGTGCTGAAAAAGATAAAAAAGCGGTGTTTGACAAGAACCGCGATCAAATCCAGCAATGAAATGGTGTTTGCCCGCTGGTTGGAGCTTTCTGAAAATTCGGTACTCATCAGTTCGGCTCAAAATAGCATGAAAGGTTAAACCATTCAAGCTGTGGAATACCGGGTCGATCATGTAACTATGAAAGGTATATTTCTCTCTTTTCTCCTGTTAGGGGTGGGCCTGCTGAATCTCGCCGGAGAAACAGTGATGATTTTTGTTCAGAATGCTGAGGGATCAGACTATATCACTGAGGAGCGTCTAGAAAATGCGTCGGCGGTGGAAACCGGCATAATGGACATGCTTTTCGATGAAGGACACATCGCATTCAATGCCGGAGTCCGTCTCGATCAAGAACCCGCCGCGGATGAGCTTATGAAAAGGCTCACGAGGATTGCCGGAGCGAAGTACCTTTTTGCCGTCGGAATCGGCGCGCCGGATGCTGATACGGCCATTCCCTTGTTCATCGAGTATGCGTTTATCAACACCCTCGAGGATGAGATCGTCGCAGATGGGTTTTTGAGATCCGAGGATCTCGACGTGACCTCTATGAGCTCATTCGAGGTATGCGGTGCCTTTGGCTCTCTCGCGGCCGCAGCCGTTCTGGAAGGACTAAAATGATGAAAAAAGAGGAATTCTACTCACAGCGGCCAATTATTCCTCCGATAAAGAACCAGGAGACTGTGCCATGAAGCGGTTCATTCCACTTTTTCTCGTAATAATTCTCGTTTCCGGCTCAATTATAGCTGAATCAACCTGGGAGGGGACCACAACCGTCAGCAGGTATGATAAATTCCCGGACGGCGGCAACTACGGAGCGTCCAATTCGTTCGCCAAGGACACCGCGATTACGGTGACTAATCTGGAAAACGGCAAAGAGACCACCGTTATAATTGTTGATCGGATCAGCGATCCCGGCCTGTTTTTGCTTATTTCCAGCGACGCGGGTTCAGAAATTGGCGTTTCTCAAGGTGAGATCGTTCGGGTTAAGGCCACTATAACCCCTCCTGAGGCCGTGGCAAGCGTTTTTCCCGACGATCTACCATATAATCCAGACCCCGATATAAATCCGGCGGCGAGCGTCGGATCCTATGCTGATTCGGCGACGACCGCCGAGGAATCTTCGGTAGAAGAGCCAGCTGACGAAGAACCGGTAGACGAAGAACCGGTAGACGAAGAACCGGTAGACGAAGAACCGGTAGACGAAGAAC
>JABGPX010000598.1:0-893 GCA_018644745.1 Spirochaetales bacterium | reverse complement strand
CGGTGGAGGAAGAACCGGTGGACGAAGAACCGGTGGACGAAGAACCGGTAGACGAACAACCGGTGGACGAACAACCGGTGGACCGGGTGAAAGTGGTCAGTGTTGATGATCTGGATGATCCTGTGGAAGAATCATTGGATTCTGATAAATCGGTCGATGAACCAACTGTGGTTTCCGCGGATGTTGATGATTCCCCGGAATCTGAGCCGACACCCCCGATTGAAGATGAAGATACCGTGGCGGTTTCCACGCTAGCCACAGCGGAAGAAACAAGCGATGATGAACCCCGTTTGATAGTTGAAACTCCGCCGGAACCTCCGGTTGAGCAAGACGACGTGCCGACGGTACTCGCAATTCTCCCCGCGCCAATTCTGGATCAGGCAGAAACCTTTTTGCTTCTTGCGGAACCGGACATTCCGGATGCCAGTGAATTTGTCGACAGTCCCGAGGAAGGCTCGGGGGTAAGGATATCCAGCCTCGAGCAGCCGACAGTCGAGGGTATAAAGGGTCTCGAACCTATAATCCCGCCCGAGCCGGTATTTATAGAAAAGCTAACGCTTGTTGAAACACCCCCGGAGCCCGAGGACATATTTATTGTATCGAATCTCGACACTATTGAAGGTGATGAACCTGCATATGATTTTCCCCGGATCGCGGATGTCCCGGAAATAGAAACGAAAGCGGAACTCGTGAGTGAGCCCGAAACTGAACCGGAAATAGCCGCCGAGACCGAGGATAACCTCTTTGTCTCTGCACTCAATGATGCCGCTGACGCTGCCGATTCGACCTCCCTTGAAGCCGCTGATACTCCGAAAGTTGTCGAACTGGTTGTTCCCGAGGATGAATCGGCATTGAGAGTGAGCTTGATCGGCGATCCTATATCACCATCTGAA
>JABGPX010000395.1 GCA_018644745.1 Spirochaetales bacterium | reverse complement strand
TGGGCATGACATGCAGAGGTCTGTGGCTATTTGATCCAGCGGAAGCATTTGACCAGAGCGCCGGTGCGAATGCCGGAAAAAAAATAGCTGAATAAATAAGCAGATCACTTATAGGTTCAAATAGTTTCTGTGCGGCTGTCCTTGCCGCACGGAAAATACCTCATGCTGTATAATGGGGAATGAATATTTCTATATTCGCTCCGACTGGATCTTTCGGTTCCATCGAGGAAGCCTCCATCGCTGAAGATTCTCTGGATTGGCAAGCTGCGCCCGGCGGCAGCCATCGAGCTTGTACGCTCAGTTTCGCCGCGGTTGAAATGCGGGATCATCTGGTCCGTGTCCCAGAGATTAAGTGTCACCTCGCAGCCCTAGAACACGAAAGTTCAGAGCAGGTCCGCGCGGATATAAAAATAACGATAACAACGCTTCAGGATCAAAAAAAAAGGGTTGATGACATCGGCTCGCAGGGATACCAGCTCAGCACTGAGATTGATAAGGCAGGTAATCCGTTGGGTTATATGGTTTTGGGAAATGATGCCCAAGGGGCACTCTACGGAACCTATGAGCTCCTTCATGCCTTTGGTTTTCGCTGGTTCAGCCCGGACCCATGGGATCAGATCGCACCGAGCAAATACGTTTTCCAGTAATCAATGTGACAGAAAGACCAAGCTTCACACTGAGAGGTTTTTGGGCGACAGATAATCGCGGAACCGAAGAGTTTCTTCTCTGGATGGCGCGAAACAAGCTCAATCTGTGGTCCGCTGAGCAGCCGGATAAATCGTTTTGCCGAAAGCTCGGATTACGGTTTACCGCCGGCGGTCATTCAATTTTTGCCAGATACGCGGATCCGAGTATGTATTTTGATGTTCACCCCGAGTGGTACGGGTTACAGAACGGTGCCAGGAGCCCGAAGATCGACATGAACGTAGGCGACAACCTCTGCTTTGCGAACGAGGATGTTCGGCGCCACATTGGCGACTCTCTCGCGCTAGACTTGGCGGCCGGGGAGTGGAAATGGGTAGATCTCATTAACGTGTGGGCCCTCGACAATGGGAAATATTGTACATGCGACGCATGCAAAGCTCTGGGAAACCCTACCGATCAGATCATGCTCCTTGCCAATGACTGCAGACGCGCTATCGTCGCCGCGCAGAAGGGCGGTACAATAAACCGGGAGGTAATTGTATCTATTCCCGCGTACCACGAGACGCTAGACATTCCCTCTCGCGAACTTCCTCCTGATTTCGATCATGAGGGTATCGTTGCCACTTTCTTTCCGATTGAACGTTGTTTTGTTCATTCCTTTGCGGATCCGGGATGTGCCGAAATAAATAAACCCTTAGTTGAGTTCTGGGATAATTGGACCGTAAATCCTGAGAATCCCTTCAAAGGGCCAATGTTGGTAGGTGAGTACTACAACGTCTCCGCGTACGCTTCGCTTGCGATTCCTGCCACATGTACCATGGCCGTTGACATCCCATATTTCTATCGCTCCGGTGCCCGACTCATGCATTTTATGCATATAGGTACTGGCCTTTGGGGACCACTGTCGCTGACTAACAGCCAGTTTGCGGCAATGCTTTGGTATCATGAAATTGACGCTGGAATTTTTGCTCAGGACTATTTTGATAGCCGGTACTGCAGTCAAGCCGGCGTAATCGGCGACGCATACGATACGCTTGAACGGGCAATGATGAACGCAAAGCCGATGAAGCATTACGCGGGCATGGACCGACACACCCTTCGAAATACAATCAGGAAGCCAGCACCGTTCTCTACGGCTATAAAATCGAGCGAAGACCTGAGCGCCGCCTCCGCGGAAAACTCGCTTTTCACGACGCGCCACCTTCGGTACAGCACCCGCGGAGCCGAATCCGGTCCTTCTCTTACCGAGTCTCTCGATTCCCTCGGCCGGGTTGAACGCATACTGGATGACGAACTGCTATCATCCTCGTCGCCAGATATCCGCAAGCGAATAGCATCCGACCTTCGTCGAGTGAGGTATACACGGAACGCCGTGGCCTTTACCTATCATGCTGTTCGGCTTCGCATGTTTGAGGCTGTCAATGATACCGACTGCGCCATGCTCGAGGCGCGCGCCCTGCAGGATGTGGGAGAAACCCTTCGACGGGAAATAGAAATGCCGAAGCTCAAACCTGAAAGCAAGGAGGATGATTGGCACAGGTTTTATCGCGATGGTCTCACCGCGACCTGGTTATCTGAGGATTATGAACAGATTATGAATCATTATGGTCTGGCTCAAGGCCCGTCTCAAGCGGAAAGGGGAGATATTTTGTAGCGTTGATATAGAAATGTTACCGTTTCCTGCGATTCCTGATATTTCTTGGGAAAGCATAACTACGTCATCAATAAACCCGCTTAGATTATCGATCTCTTCTTTGGTACATATTTTCATTTTTCTGAAGAGCGGGTATTTCGAAATTCCTATATGAAGCTCTAAGGGCGTAGCACCGAAATATATTTTTGATTCCGGATACCGGTCATTCAGCGTATTATATATTTCGTAGTATGCCGCCGGTATCCTTTGGGTGCCGGCGCTCTCTACATATTCTTTTACACGCGCGTCGGTTTGAATTTTTTGAAAGCTCATTCCCTTTAGTTTCGGGCCGCCGTCGGCGCGGAGTTGGAAGTAACCAGCTTGAGAGGAGTTGAATACGAGATAGAGCCCGTCGAAATACACATATCTGCTCTTATCTGACTGATTGAATAGGTACGCGTCGTATACCCGGATTTCCAGGCCCGATTCCAGGATGTATTCCATTGAAAAACGAACTTGCTTGGTCGCAATTCTCGGGAACAAACCACCATCCTCCACAAAACTGTGTGCTTTCGGATATGGATTATATGAGATCCTTACCTGCGAATTGAAATTGCGGGAGTCGATCACCGCTCCATACATGTAAGTTAATAGTGGTTTTTCGCTGATTGTTTTTTTTAGTACAACCGAAATGATAAACAGCACAATAGATATGCCGCTGAATACCAACAATAGAGTAATGAAAACTTCGGCGACAGCGATGAGGAAGTACATAGCCGCCGATACCGCCGCGGAGAAAAGCGTGATTGTGATCCAAAGCCTCCATCTCTTGGTCTGGAGCTCTTTCTGCTTCTCTTTGTAGGTCTTGATAAGATCACTGTAATTGCTGAGCATGCCTTACCTCTTACGAACAGACTGCCGAGGGCGACCGTATATTCTAATATACAGGATTCTTGCGATTATATTCTATCGCACGGAATACAATCCGAAGCATTCCAACAAGAGATGGTTTTACTATAAGATGGAAAGGCATGAAAAAACTGATAATAATATGTTCTGTTCTGTTCTGTTTCTCGGTTGCCAGACAGATCCCTCTCTTGAGGGCATAAATTTCAAGCAGGAGATGCGCGACTTTGTAATCGGTATCAGTGAATATTCAAAAGCGATAAACGGCAGCTTCCTGATCATACCTCAGAACGGCATTGAAATCGTTACGGACGAGGGAGATCTCTCGGACTCTTTGAACCAATCGTATTTAGACGCAATCGACGCCCATGGACAGGAAGATCTGCTGTATGGCTATAATGCGGATGACCGCGAGACTCCCCAGGGTGATACTGTATACCTGCAGGATTTTTTGAATATCTCCAAGAACAGCGGTAACGTCATTCTGGTTACTGACTACTGCTCGACTATTTCGAACGTAGATGATTCCTACACGCGCAACGAGACCGGCGGGTACATCTCGTTTGCTGCTGACCATCGTGAGCTTGATAATATCCCCGGTTATCCGACCGTCATTCACAATGAAAACGTAAATAATATCGTTTCTATTGCTCAGGTTGAGAATTTTCTGCACCTGATTAATCCAGACCAATTTGTTACGAAAAGCGCATTTATCAGTGCCGTTCAGGCCACCAACTATGACCTCCTAATAATGGATCTTTTTTTCCATGACGATACGGAATTCGCCGCTTTAGAAATTGCTCAGTTGAGACAAAAAGCGAACGGCGGCATCCGGTTGGTTGTCTGCTACATGTCCATCGGAGAGGCGGAAAATTATCGCTATTATTGGCAGGACGAATGGGTAGCTACAAAACCTGATTGGCTTGAAGCGGAAAACCCTCAGTGGCACGGTAATTATAAGGTTAGATATTGGGATACAGATTGGCAGGACATCATCTTGGGGAGCGACGCCTCTTTCACCAAGAAAATCCTCGATGCCAGTTTCGATGGCGTCTATCTAGATATCATTGAAGCCTTTGAGTTTTTTGAATAAGCGAGCTTTCTATAGGGTACCTTTATTTACTGCTGCCTATACCTGTAACACATGCGAAAAATCCTGATTTTATAAGAGAATCATTCTGTCGGTAATAAAAATGTGGATTTTTCGATATGCCTAGAATAGAAATTAGATGAACCACCATCTCCGACTTTTTATTGCTTGAGTAGGAATGGTAATTATTCTATATTAGATGACAGAATTAGTAATAAAAGTTCTATTGCAAAAGGAAAAACAATGATAAAAAGAAAAGCAATTCAAATTGTAATTCTCGTATCTGCATCGATATTGCTTTCGAGTTGTGACCAACTTAGCGCATTGCTTGGTGGCTCCTCCGCTAAATTTAACGGACCGACACCAAACGGTCTTGTTGTCGATGTCTACGATAGTCCCATTGAGGGTGCATTGGTTACTCTGGAAGAAACCGGCGTGACAACTACGACCGATTCGACGGGGTATTGGGAGTTCAATCTCGACCCGGCCTTCGGCACCATAACCCTTTTTGCCGCAAAAGAAGATTACCAGTTTTTTGTACCGGACGGAGTGCCTGAAGGTTCTTTTGATAATCAATACGACGCATCGTTGGCGGAGATTTGGCTACGACTGCGGTTGATCAATGATTACATTATTAATTCATTCACGATAGACAACGCTGCATATCAGGGGGAGACGGTTAACGTAAGCGTTCAGATCACCAACGACTCTCGCGAAGACAAAACCGGAATGAATATTAACATATATCTCTCCACAGACGAGCTCATTACCAGCGATGATATGTTTTTGTGGTTTTCGACGGTGGATGTCTCTTCCCGTCAGACCCAGACTGCCGATTTTGCGTTTGTTATAAGTGGAACCCTATTGCCAGGTAGTTACTATATCGGGGCTCTCGTACCTCACATCGCCGATTCTGATTTTTCCAACAATGCCCTTTCGACCGCGTTTACCATTCCAACAGCGACCGAGCTCAAGGGCGTCCGAGTTGATCCGACGGGAGTACTTCCGGCTTCTCTCGCTACCGGCGCGTCTGCTACCATGTTCCACAACATCAAAAACTACGGGGATGGTATCTCAACGGCTTTTGTTGACCGCGTATATCTTTCGACGGATGCAGTCTTAGACGCTGTAGTCGACCGGGAGATAGGCTTCTCCACGATCCCTGCCGGTTTACTCTCCGGGGGAGGGGCGGGGGCAACGATATCGACAATTGTTACAATTCCTGTGG
>JABGPX010000267.1 GCA_018644745.1 Spirochaetales bacterium | reverse complement strand
ATTAAAAAAGACATCCGCGTCGCTATTATTCGTAATACCGTGGTCAAGAAAACCTTTCCAGATTGAAAAATTCTCATCCCAGTACCCGAACTCCATGTTAAAAGTACGGTCCACGGGCTGATAATGCATCTGTGCGTTAAACCGATCCCTGTCGCTCATTGTACCCGTCCACCTCCGGCGGATTGGTGTAATTGCCATAACTTTTCCTTCCTGTGTTTTCTAATTGATGTCGTAGATATGAGTATACTGGTGCAGCAGTTCCTCAGATTCCTGCCTGCATTGCCCGCACACGGTACCTGCTTTAGTTCTATGCTGAAGATCTGCATACGTGCGCGCTCCGTCTTTTACGGCCGCTTCGATATCCTTGTCGGTCACATTCATACATTGGCATATAATGACCGCTTCTTCCTCTTTAATTTTGTCGTTCTGATTTGTTTTCTCGTAATAATCTTCAATTGCTGCGCGCAATGCTTTGTCGCCAAGAACCGAACAATGGATCTTGTTTTCCGGCAACCCGCCAAGACGATCTGCAATATCCTTGGGTTTTATATGATAGGCCTTTTCAAGTTCCATACCTATCGCGGCTTCAGACAAAATAGAAGTACTGGCAATTGCGCTCGCGCAGCCATAGGTCTTCCATTTGCAATCGGCAATTATGCCGTCGGCAACTTTAATAACAATAAGCATCTGATCGCCGCATTTAATATTTCCGACAACGCCTCGGCCGTCGGCCTGAAATGTATCTTCATCGTCGAGTATATTTCTCGGATTCACAAAGTGATCTTTCACAACCTCGGAGTACATCCAATCAAATCCGCCGCTCATGCCGCACCTCCCTGTCTTGAGTAGATGGTGGACATGGATCGTATTTTGTCGATAATACCCGGAAGCTTTGACAACACTATATCTACTTCGGCCTCGGTATTGAATTCTCCGAGACTGAACCGGATTGATCCATGCGCAAGCTCTGCGTCTATTCCGGTTGCTAATAGTACATGAGATGGATCAAGCGACCCGGAAGCACACGCGGAGCCGGTTGAAACTGCTATATCTTCGAGATCGAGGTAGAGCATAGTTGCTTCCCCTTCAGCTCCGCGAAATGAAACGTTCAGCGTACCGGAAAGACAATCTTCCGGATGTCCATTGATGTAAATATCCGGAATCGTCGATTCGATTCCCGCCTTCAGCTTGTCCCGAAGTCCAGACACCCGATTCGAGGCCTCCTTCATATCCCGGGCGGCTAGTTCTACCGCTTTTCCAAGCCCGATAATTCCCAGGTTGTTCAAGGTACCGGCACGACGGCCCTCTTCCTGATGTCCTCCGTGAATGAAAGTGCAGTAGGGCGCACCTCGTCGTGCGAAAAGAACCCCGACGCCTTTAGGCCCATAAAGTTTATGGGCTGAAAAACTCAGGAAATCTACATCCAGGTCTCGAATACTTATAGGATATTTGCCGACCGCCTGAACCGCATCGGTATGAACAAGGGCCCCATGAGAATGGGCGATTTCAGCAATCTTTTTTATATCTTGAATCGTGCCGATCTCATTGTTTGCCATCATAATGGAAACCAGGGCACTTTGTTCAGATATTTCCGTTTCGAGCCGATTCATGTCCACTTTGCCTGTGCTGTCCACATCGACAAACGTAGCGGGAATGCCCCGCGCTTCCAGGGTCTGCACCGTAGCAAGCACGCTTGGATGCTCAATCGTCGATGTTACGATCTGTTTCCTCGTGGCGGGACAATGAACACAGGTGGCATCACCGCAGGTTACTACTTTGAGCACGGTATTGTTGGATTCTGAGCCCCCGCCGGTGAAGATTATTGCTGACGGATCGGCATCAAGATTATGGGCGACTATCTCCCTTGCCTCCTCCACCTTTCTTCGCGCTTCACGACCGTACGAATGAAGGCTCGAAGGATTCCCGAAGAGATCAAAACTTTTCGTCATTTCCTCTTTTACTTCAGGATGAAGAGGTGTCGTTGCGTTGTTATCCATATATATGCGTATGCCCATTTACGGAGCTCCTTGTTTCCAATCTCGGCGGCCGTAGAGTGTCCTATGATAGGGAAGAGACGTGGTTGATGTCAAGGAAAGGGATAAACACGAGGCAATGAGAACCCGGTCAACCACCGGCTCGGCGCGGCGTAATGCCCGGCTTTTGGACGAGGAATTTCCATTTCCTATATTTCTGCACATAACCGCATTCTTCCGGCATGAGCGATGAGAAAAAAGCATGATAAAGAGTTACCTTTCTACAATCAGAACAGATCTTAAAACGATTTTCATAGACCATACAGAGGCGGGACTCAACATCGAGATAGTTACACGGTCTATTGAGATTAATCATCATCCGACCATGTCGGTACTCTTTACGGTAACAGCAGAGCCCGCATTGAATGCACAGACTATCCCATTCTTCCCGCCGGGCTTTCCTTCGATCCTTCCGGCCGATCTTCTGGAGCGGTCGAGTTCCCTGTTTATCGCTCATCATTCACGCGGAGCGAAATAACCCGTCTCCGATCTCCCGCTGCTGTCAAAATGAAATACTTCCGCTTCCATGGTGAGGTACCTATCACCGAAATTTGTATCGCTGACAGATTCATAGGAGAAAAAATATCGACCGGACCGCCGATTGAGCAGCTCTTTTATAAGGGGAGTTATACCTTCCGGCTGATACATAAAAGCACTGGCTCCTCCGGTCATTTCAGAAAGATACTCAAACTCCTCCGGCCGAACCGGATCCGGTCGGGTGTATATACAATAGAATGCAACGTCGTTATTACGCATATAGGCGGCCAGGATATCCAGATCGTAATCGTCGAAACCAAGAGATCCCGGATCTCCTGCGGTAACGAATACAACAGCTCTCTGACCCGGCCATGACAAAACTTCGGAAACCGCGAGCCGCGCGCCAAGACTGAACCGCCAGGCATCCGAATAATTTCCGAACTCCGCAGCAAGCTGCGAGAATCCTTGGGCGCCGGAGCCACCGGATTCGACTATCTGCGGCAGCTCCTCGGTGGATACCAGGGCTAATTTACCGGAGGAACCACGGATCATCGCGTATATATCCTCTGCTGCTAAGCGCAGCGAGTCGGTCTCGGTTCGCATCTCTAAAGACCGGTCAACCAAGAGAGCAACTGACGGTACCGCAGACTCTTCAGGTATAAGAAATGAATCATTCCGGACGCGGCTTCGCAGCTCACTCAGGATGAAATTGCTTTCGTCTAAACCAATATAAGGATCTCCCATTCTATCCTGCACCGAAATCTCTACATACACATCAGGATAATCGCGGGAAAGAATACGTTCAACTTGCACAAATAATCCTGTATATATATCTGATATATCCGTTAAGAGAGTAACTGTATTTCCGAAAAAATCCACCACGAGGATGTCACCATTAACATCCCGTGCTGCATTGGTAATCCGGGTACCTAACCCGCCGAATTCGGCAATTACGGTGAATACCTGGGAGTCAATGTGATAGGTAAGAACCCTACGAGTATCGGCAACGAGTAGAATCCCTTCTTCAAAAAGAGAGAGTCCCTCCGGACCATCCAAGAAACTTTTGCCAAACGTATAGAGAAAGTTTCCGCTCAGATCGAAAGCAGCAATATGTTTTTCCTGGGCGTCAGCGACAAAAACTGTTTCATTGTAAACAAAAATCCCTGTCGGCAGCTTTAATCCGCCAAAGGGCTGATCCTTTTCGCCAAAGGAAAGTATGAAGTTTCCATCGAAGTCGAATTTACTAACCCGGTGATTGCCGGCTTCCGTAACGTAAAGATATCCTCGATTATCAACCGCCAGAAATTGCGGCCCAAGAAGCTGCCCGTCAGATATTCCTTTTTCGCCCCATCGGACGATATCTGTCCCGATGGTATTCGATCGAAATATCCTATTCCCCAGGAACTCTGTAATAAAAACATGATTTTCATCGACTTCCAGCACATCAAAGGGACCGTCGAGTCCTTGAAGACCGCCAAGCAAGCGCCGCTGAAGCGCGCCGTTTAAGGTAAAACGAACTACCTGGTTTCCGACAAAAGATGTTACGTAAAAGCTGCCGTCGCCCCGGCTGCGGACCGAAGACGGTTGAGCAAACAGGACAAAATCCTCCTGTTTGCCGTCCAGAGCAAAGGCATTAACATAGCGCTCGTCTTCAGCCAATTCTCTGTTCAGGCCTCTTCGGGCCTGCACTGTATCAATCAAATTCCGTAGAATCGGACCACCTGCTCCAGCTTCTACCACCCGAGACCAGATATTTACAGCCGTTTCCTCATAACCGGACTGGTAATATGCCCTTCCCAGCCATTCCTGCAGAAGGTAGTCATCAGGAGTAAAGGACAGAGCCCGCTCAAATGCTCTGATAGATTCGCCATAGAGGCTGTTATGAAAGGCACTGACACCCCAATGGAACTCCTCTTCGGCCTTTACAGAGTCCATATCGATATCCTGGGCGAAGAGAGAAAGAGCCAATGAAGAGCAGAGCACGCTAAAGAGGAAAATTTTCACACCGCTTCTGAGTCTCACGTCGGAAGTATACCTCTGTTTATGCGAGAATATCTACCTTGTGCCGCTCTATTGGAAGGGCAATTTCACCGCGAATCCCAAGATAGAGAATGGCCTTAATATCCTCGCCGTCGATGAGAGGGATTTCCCGATCGGGAGTTTTAGGCGGTTGTATTTGAGGTATTTGCACGGGATCTATACTCATAGTGCATCTCCACTAGAGAATTTCGACACATTTCGCATAGAATATTAAAGAAAAATGAAAATTAAGAACCTCACAGCATACTACGAGTTATTGACAAATTAAACTTTCGAGGATAACGCAGCTTTCATGTGGGCAGCAATATCTTTGTTTCCCGCTGATAAGCTCAAAGCCCTTCTAAACTGGTTGCGTGCCTCAAGCACACTTCCCTTTTTGAGATATACACATCCCAGCGAATCAATATACGCCGGATTCTCAGGGCGCAGGTCTACTGCTCTTCGGCATAAAGCCAGGGCATAATCGAGGTCTCTATTCTCCTGGGCTAGTACATATCCGAGTGAGTTCATCGCATTGGAATTTTCGGGATCTAAACCAAGGGCTTTTTTGAAATATGCCAGTGCATCATCAATATTCCCTGATTCATAAGTTACAAAACCAAACGCCGCGTAGACCTGCGCCGACTCATAGCCGGAATCCAGCAGCGACTCGAGCTCGAATTCCGCCAGCTTATATCTGCCGGTGATGGTGTAGATGTAGCTAAGAATCATCCGGCTCTGGTAAATATGCAGGATGTTCAGTCCGGTCGTTACAACTTGTTCGAGGAAAAGCAGAGCTTCCTCGTATTTTTGAAGCTGGGTGTAACATAAACCCAGATAATAGGAAAGCTCGGGATTTAGCGCCGGGTCCTCTTTTAGATCGTTGAACTCCTCCAGCGCCATCTCATATCTCTTGCTGTTATAGAGCCGGACGGCGTTTCTGAACGAAGCCTTCATTCCCCTATCCTGCCTGTTCTCTG
>JABGPX010000268.1 GCA_018644745.1 Spirochaetales bacterium | reverse complement strand
TACGCAGTTATGATGTGCCTGGTTCAAATCGGCGAGACTCTAGGGAGAATCGAATCACCTGGCCTGCGAGACAAGCTACCGGTAAAACTTGGATCCAGTCTGCGAAACATCATTGTACATGATTATGAAGGTGTTGATCCTAAAATTGTCGGGTTAACTATTTCTGAATCCCTGCCGAAGCTAAAGGCTCAAATACTCGAAGTAAATCGTTGATTTTTTTTAACTCACGAATGGCCAGTTTCCCTGTCCCGCTCCGTCAAATGCGATCTGAACACCAAGATCGTCTACTGCGTACTCGGCACTTTGTAGCGAGGTAGTCAATGAACAGACCACGGTCTGGGTCAATCTCCTGTGCAGTCGAGGTAATAGCCGCAATGATGCACAGCAGCACTATCACGCTGACCTTCCAACTACTTTTTAAATGATTACTTAGCTTTTCATCCTCCATATGCCTGCCTGATGTTATTGGTTTTCTCCTGTGATACAGTTAAAATGTCAGCGGCTATTGCGACATTCGATGCTGGCTAGTGTTTTCTTATCATCAGCAAAGGGATGAACTCCCTGTCTATTCGCTGAAACGGCGGTGTCATAGAAATACGCATCGACTGTTTCTCTGACGGTCCCTCGAAGTTCATCCCAACTATCTGCCTCGGTGTAAATGTCTTCCGTTAGGCACTCTGCAACAAATCCACCGTCCGATTCTTGGGTGATTTCGAATACTATTTCGTTCTCATGTTCGGGCATATTACGTCGGGAAGGATTCGCCCTCCATCCTCGGGCATCCTGCCCTCGTCTTCCGGGCCCTTCTCCGTCGCTATCCGCGCGTCCTTGCGCGGATGAGCTCGCTAATCGCTCGCGCCGCTCCTCCGGTTCGAATCCTTCTGGCACCACATAAAAAAAGAACTCCCGTATGGGAGTTCTCTTTTTACGTCCAGAAGGATTCGAACCTTCGACCTACGGCTTAGAAGGCCAGAGCTCAAAAATAAGGTGGTGTAAGTTATTATATTGTAACGATTTATAGACACGCTCAGTTGTCGTTTATTCGAGTATCTTCGTGTTAGTTCGTATTGGTTCCTGTTAGTTCGCTGACGTAGTACACACAAAAGTACACAGGGCCAACTGATATTGGAACCACCTAAACAAGAAAAGCTTTCATTCAATGCTCTTCGGCGAAGTGAATCACCGCAATGAGGATTTTCACGTACCGAATGAGTATCTGCACTTGTCTTCGAAGGCACTTCAGTGAGTCATCTGCGGGTTTTGGGAGTGCGATTTTCTCTAAAAGGGTGCGTTGGGTAAAGGCATGAAATAGTAGGGGAATGGCAGAATGATTGTATACCCTAAAGTTTCCATCTATACTAGGTTTCTGCCAAGGATCAGTGAATTCCTGGGAATAGTGATCTATATGTATTTCAGTGAACATAATCCTCCTCATTTCCATGCGATTTATGGCCAGTTTGAAGCCGAAATTCTGGTAGAAAATAGAAATGTTTTGAAAGGGAAATTACCACTGAGAGCACTTTCCATGTAAAAGAGTGGGCCGAAAAATATGAAGATCAATTGAATCAAGATTGGGAATTGGCAAGGAAGCAAAAAGAATTAAAATGGATACCTGGTTTGGAGTAGTAAGCGATGAATGATATTTTGCACGTACTTGATGTTGAAGTAATAAAAGATTTTATCTTGAGGTTAGCATTCGATGATGGAACGGTGAAAATTGTTGATGTAAAACCTCTATTAAAAGGCCCTGTTTTTAAACCACTGAAAGATCCGGTTTTTTTCGCAAAAGTAACAATTGATCCTATTGCACAGACGGTAGTGTGGCCAAATGGTGCGGATTTTGCACCGGAAGCACTCTATGATTTGAAATCAATGGATTCTGTCGCCTAAGACCCACGCGGTCCGATTTGTCCAGCGCAGACAATGTCTTTCCTTTTATACAGCTGTTATTGCGTATAGTCATACTATATGCAAATGGAGTTGCGTATAGTTTTTTGACGAACCGGCCAAGGCTATGCAGGGAGCGTTTCGGTAATCAGCCCGGCGATGCGTGAAGCTTCTGCTTGCATTTCTTGCACTCCGGCATCGATGCGTTCTGAAGATGGCACCACAAGTCCTAATATCCATAGTTAAGCAATTGCTATTACATGAGGTGAGAAGTACTATGTTGGACTTACGCGACCGTTCCAGAAATACATTTGCAGAGACGAAAATCAGAGACAGCCGAGGGCGATGCCTAATGCCTTACAGACATCCCGAAGTTTGGCGTCAGACAGGCGACCAACAAAGGTGTGCAGCCCCGATTGTTGAACAGTTTGAAGGTGATCCAGCTTTACAGCCGAATCGTGCTTTAACCCTTCTTCATTTCCGACGATTACCTCGCTTGGCGCGCCGTGGATGGTCGATGTTATTGGAGCAACCGTCGCGGTGTGCAGGAGGTCAATCACATCGTCCCTACTGAGTACAAGCACCGGCCGGCGTCAGACGATTGATATGCGCCACGGGTTACGCCTATGAGTAGATGTCCCGAGATCGTGTTCTTCATGAGATGGGCAGAGCAACTTGTACCGCTATCCCCGGCTTTCCTTGAGACCGTATATTCCTCGGCCAGGTCGCTTTGCTCATCCGGGTCATCCTGCAGGTTGAACAGCATGGGCCGTTCGTCTTTAAATCAAATGTACTTGAAATTTCTCTTAGCGATGGCATACCGCGCCTGCGGAAAGAAGTGACCATGGTACTGGACATACGCTTAGTTAAGACGGTCCGGGACTGATTCATCAGGGGTAAGCCCCATCAGATCCTGCAGAGTCGGAAAAAGATCAATAAGGCTGACAACCTCCTCACCCTTTCTGCCGGCGGGGATTCCGGGGCCTTGGATGATTACAGGAACCCTAATTGATCCTCTATAAGGGCCTTTCTTGAAGAATACACCGTGCTCGCCCATGGTATTACCGTGATCAGAAATGAAAACGACTACGGTATTGTCGAGTGTGCCTTGACTCTCCAACCCATCCAGCAACTTACCAACAGAGTCATCAAAGCAGCTGATCATCCCCGAATACGCAGCCCGAGCGCGTTTGATAAACTCACCAGACGACAGTCCGGCTCGATGGGGTACCTGGTAGTTGCGGAGAGAGGGATGCATTTTTACATTCGGGAACTCACAGTCCACCGGCATATCGACTTTTTCCGCCGGGTACATCTCGAAGTAGCTCAAGGGAACAGCAAACGGCAATGGGGATATACGTAGCCGGCACAAAGCAGCCAGGGTTTGGGTTCATCTCCCTTGCCGTGTTCCCTAAGGAAAACGAGTGCCCTGTCTATAACGAGCCGATCATGTTCGTAATCACCGGTGTGCAGCTCACCGTGCCGAATGAACGCCAGGCGCCGGGAATCCGATACCAGAACGACGGCGATAGCATACTGAGACAGCCGCCCACGAACCCGTCGCTACGCTCCTGCGATGGCGCAGGTGATGCGCGACGTTATATGTCTTCTATATTGGAGAGGAATGTCACGGTTTCTGCTTTCGCACAAACCGCGCCAATGACGTCGAACTACCGTGCTAGACGTTATCTGTAAAAGATTAAAAAAAAGAGATATACATTGGAGAAAATAAATAATAAAAAGAAAATAGATATATAATAATACACTTCCATGAAACTGTTGACTGTATTAGAATGAAATAAATGAATACGAAAATATATTTGGATACATCTATTCCCAGCGCTTATTTTGGCTATACCAAACCGCTCAGGCAGCTTATCACCCAAAAATGGTTTGAGAATGAAGCAAATAGCTATGAAATATATATTTCTACTCTAACAATACAAGAGATCAATAAATACAAAAATGAAGAAAAAAAAGATAATATCCTTTCACTGGTACTCGAACATACATTTAGAATACTTGATTTAGACAAGGAAATTTCTGATTTAGCAGATCAATATATAGATAAAGGTGCTATACCCGGAACAGAAAGAGAGGATGCAATGCATATTGCCTCGGCAGCCGTTAATAATATTGAATCGCTGGCATCATGGAATTTCAAACACATAGTAAGTATTAATCCTATTAGAAAAATACATCAAATAAATGCAGAGAATAAATATGGAGTCGTAGAAATTGGTTCATTAGAATTATTTGGAGGTCATAAATATGGAAACTTATAAGAACGACTATACAAAGGAAGAAGATGAAGTTCTCTGGGAATTACATGAAATACGCCATCAGATTCATGAGGATAATGCCCAGAAAACCTATGCAGAAATAAATGATGAAGCTTTTGAAATATTAAGAAAATATAAAGAAAAACAATTAATAAAATAAGAATCCAGACAAAAAACCGTAGTAATTTTGATAAGCACGGTGTCAGCTTTGGCGATGCAACGGAAATCTTCAGCTCTATAAGGGTGACGACCGTCGACAACCGAAAGGACTACGGAGAGACTATAAAAATTACTATTGGTAGAATTGATAAGAGAATATGTGTCACGGTGAACGCCGAACGTGACGATACAATTCGGATCATTTCTGCTCGAAAGGCAAATGCGAGAGAGAGGAGGAAATACTATGAGTGCAGCGAAGGCACAGCGAATGAGGAAGCTTGAAGGGATTCAAGATGAGGAGATAGACTACTCCGATATTCCCGAGCTTGATGATACCTTTTGGGATAATGCTGTCATTGAATATCCGGAAAAGAAGAAGCCGGTGACATTACGGCTTGACGCTGATGTTCTCGCGCGGTTTCAATCCAGGGGGAAAGGCTATCAGACGAGAATCAATGCGGTGCTCCGTTCCTACGTAGAAGGTCATAAAAGGAACGCATCCTAATCATTGATTCGGATCTACGAGCGGTGGCTTTTGCCCGCTGGAACGGCCGGCGCCAAATGGCGCCGGGGTGAAGCCCGAGAAGGTCGCTGCGCCGCGCCCGCGGCGGCGTGTTCTAAAAATCGCGCGATCAGGAGTATCGGCGGCTTTCACTGTAACGCCAACACTTTAGCGAATGATGCTGGCGAGATGGATTTTTCTGGAGAAAAACAATCGCTTTTGCGGGGATCACGATGGATTTTTATGTAGAGGATGAGCCATCGGGAGACCCGATGATACGAAAGAATAACTGTAGATTCTATCCGACAAGAGACACAAACACAGAATCCAAGTCAATCCTTGCCGCCAAGAAGATCAATGCTTAGTTTATACCTACCATCTGCCGTACTGGAGGTTTGTCGTGGAGGAAGAAAGGCGGACTTCAAAGCCAATCGTGCCATTTGGAACCGGCGAGTTCCCGCAGAAGCCAGAAGAAGTAACAGCCAACTGGATAAATGCGGTTTTTCAGCAAGACAGATTGCCCCAAATAGATGAGGTAGTATCGATAGAGCTGCAGTCGAAACGCGATGGTTACGGTTTGGTCGGCATCTTATCGGGGGTCAAGTTGAACTACCGCAAGTCGACCTCCGATGCACCGCAATATCTAATGGCGAAGTTTTCGTCGGATAGCGAGATATCGCAGTTCAGCTCGAAACGAGAGG
>JABGPX010000609.1 GCA_018644745.1 Spirochaetales bacterium | reverse complement strand
TTCTCAATTACCTGTCTCTGCCTGGTGCTTAGGATAAGGTCCGGCGATCAGAATACTAAAGACTTTCTCATGATCCTTATTCCCCTCACACTTCAGATGGGGATTTCAACCTTCATCACCTATATGGGCCGTACGACCTCATTTTCATTGCAGCACTATGAAGAGCTATCTCTTCTCGCCACGATATCCACGGTACTTCTTACAGCGATCATTCTGCTCAATTTGAGCAGATATCTCCTCAGGCTGCTTCCCATATATAAAAATATGCGCTCTTTGGGATATCAGATCGTCTACATTGCGATAGCGGTTTTTCTGCTGCTGAGTTTCTTCTTTGTATTTCTCTTCAGCAAGGGTGACTGGTCGAGAACACTCCCGCTTACAGTAAATAACTTTTTCTCAGGCGGCAGCGCCTTAATGATCTTTCACGGATTTACATCACTTTTCCACCTGAAAGAGGCTCGCGGCAGAGAAGAGGAAAGCCTTCTCAAGGGTGTCGCAATTACCTTTCTCCCGCTGATAATCCTTTTTCCTCTTGATTTGCTCCTTTTCAAAGAGTATTCATTCAAGCTTGGCTATACCGTATTTTCTTTATTCGCTATCCAAATTTACCTATATGTAAGCCGTCATTATTTTAGAGAATATGAACCTGACACGGATCTTCTCGAAGAGGATATATTCTTCAAGACTGCTCATCTCTCGGAACGGGAAGAAGAAGTCGCCCGTCTGCTCATACAGGGAAAAACAAATAAAGATATCGCGGAGCAGCTCTTTGTTTCGGTAAATACAATTAAATCTCATATAAAAAAAATTTACAGCAAACTTGGAGTAAACAACCGCATTCAGCTCATTCACCTGATAAAAGGATCATTAACGAACTAATTTTCCTCATTGATTTTGACGCTGAGCTCCGCAATGATTATGTTTTAAGTACTTTAAAACGTCTCTGGAGGAGATCATGGAATTATTTGTATGCCAAGGATGCCAGCATGTCGCCGTCGGCGCTGCACCTGACACCTGCCCGGTTTGCGGAGCACCAAAATCAAGCTTCGTGCAGAACGATAAAGTTTTCGAAGACGCCGCTGAGAAAAGCAAAGAAGGTGCTGTAAAACACATACCTTCTATCAAAGTAAACAAAGTATGCGGCCTTGTTCCCGAAAATGATTGCGTTGATATTCTCGTTCGTGTTGGAGAAACTCTCCATCCGATGACCGAGGAGCACTTCATTCAATTCATCGATTGTTATATCGACGGCAAGTATGTATCCCGGACAATGCTCACCCCGGCGGCGAATCCGTCGGTTATCTTCCACGTGAAGAGCGGCGGGGAAAAAGTACAGATAGTAGCGTCATGCAACCTGCATGGTCATTGGATGGCAGAGGAAGTTATCTAAGGAGCTTTGTCAAAACAATAAAAGATCGGGGGTGAGGACGGGATTATTTCCCGCTTTCATCCCCTTCTTTTTTGTCTTTTGGCTTGTCGGTGCTCTCGCCGCCGCGCTCGCCGCCGCGCTCGCCGCCGCGCTCGAACATGCCCTTTTCTTCTTCAAGGCGTGCCTGAACTTTCTTCTCATTCTGCACATTGAGATAGTACAGAGTCCCGGTTATCCCGGCAATGAGAAGACCCCAGATCCCGCTTATCCCTTTGGGAAAGAATCCGATAATTGCCAGCACGGCACCAACGCCAATAATACCGAAATAAATATTCTTCTTCATACTGATAAAATATCTCATTTCCACAGTGGAGGGCAAGATGCTTTTTAATAGGTATCTTTTTGATGCTACTATATCCTGCAGCACATACGAAAAACCCCGATTATATAAAGAAAACCATACGGTCACCAGAATAAAATGTGGGTTTTCCGATGTGCTCTACGGATTGACCGCTTGGGAACATCTGCTTTAACCTGTAATTAATGAATAACAAAAACTTCGATCTCAAAATTACAAAAACCATGATTCTGGCTCAGCGGATAGAGATGACAGAGTTTGAGATCTATTCCAGACTCGCCAAATCGGTAAAAGATGAAAACAACAGCAAAGTCCTCCAAAGAATCGCGGACGACGAACTGAGGCACGCGGATTTTTGGGAAGGTTATACAGGAAGGGAGGTGAAAGCACACCGTTGGAAGGTATTCAAGTTCTTCTGGATCGCCCGCCTTTTGGGCCTGACATTCGGCATCAAACTCCTTGAAAAGGGAGAGATGTATGCCCAGCAGGTGTACGACACTCTCACCGAAGCGGTGCCTGAAGCAAAGGCAATTATCATCGAAGAAGAGGAGCACGAACACACCCTCATCGGTATGATCGAGGAGGACGGACTGAAGTATATGGGTTCGATAGTCCTTGGGCTCAATGACGCTCTCGTGGAGCTTACCGGTGCCCTTGCAGGGCTTACTTTCGCCTTTAGAGACACTCAACTGATCGCTCTCGCGGGCCTCATCACGGGAATCGCAGCTTCCTTCTCGATGGCCGCGTCGGAGTATCTATCAGCAAGAACCGATAATACGGGAAAGCACGCCTTGAAATCGGCTATCTACACCGGTTTGGCATACGTCATTACTGTGATCCTGCTTATCCTGCCCTATCTGATCATAAGCCACTACCTGATTTGCCTCGCCCTTACGATTGCGGTGGCGATAATCATTATTTTTCTGTTCAACTATTACATTTCCGTGGCACGAGACCTCTCATTCAGACGTCGTTTTGTGGAAATGGCCGCGATAAGTCTGGGAGTGTCTTTTTTGTCTTTTGGGATAGGATATTTGATTAGAATTTTTCTGAGAGTTGAAATCTGATTTTTGTAAAGTAGGGGTATATATTAATAGCAGGCAAGATGTTCATACTGATTCTCCTCCTTTTTGGAGAGCCGTCGACGATGTTAGCTATCGTCGGCGGCTCTTTTTTTCTGCCGCCACTCGAGCTGACGCCCTGCGCCAAGAGGAATAGCGCCGTCGATTTCACTCTCCGCCTGCCATCGTACCTTTTCCCACACAGTTTCCGTTTTATTCTGCGTTATTCCGTAGAAATCCGCGCCGAATTCAGAGGTGAAAGCCTCAATCAAATCTAAAGCGCCGTGAGACTCGAAAAACTCCAGGAGCAAAGGCAAACTAACCGGCGCTGAGTATACCCCTGCCGCCGCCGGCGTTTTTTGTTTCGCCGCAACCGAATGAGGTGCACTGTCAGAGCCATAGAAAAACTTCTTCTCACTGCCGAGAACTGCTTCCTGAATGGCCATCCTATCCATATCATTTTTCACCAACGGCTTGCAGTAGAGCGACGCGTCGAGACCCGAGGCCATCATATCCTCAAAAGTGTAGAGTAAATGATGAACCGTTACGGTGGCCGCCACGTTGCCGGGAAGAGCCCTCACCATCTCGACGGCTTCCCGGGTTGAGACATGTTCAAAAACCATGCGAAGCCGGGGGAACTTGAGCGCCATTTCATCAAGCTGGGGCAAAAACGCGGCCTCCCGCTCCAGGACAGGGGCATCATGAGTTTCTCCGTGGATACAAAGAACAATGTCTAACTCTTCCATTACCTCGAGGACGGGGTAAAGGTCATCGATGCCTCTGATACCGTCTTCGGCATTGGTGGTTACGCCCTCAGGGTAGTACTTTCCGGCGAGGGCCCCCGCCGTCTTCATTGCTTTGATCTTGTCGGCAGACAGACCTGCTAGTAGTTTGAAGGTCATCAGCGGCTGGAAATCCGGAGCCGCGGAGCAAATTTCATTCCGGTATCTGATAAGCGCTTCAGCATCCGCCACCGGCGGTTTGAGGTTCGGCATTACCAATGCGCGGGCAAAATCGGCGGCCACCCGGCGCGCGTATGCAGGCAGATTAGCGCCCTGGCGCAGGTGTACGTGGAAATCGTCGGGTCGTCTGAGAACAAGTTCTTGCATAATGTTACCGCTAGAGGATGTGTTCGAGAAACCGCTTGGTGCGCTCTTCCCGGGGCTGGTCGAAAATATCGGCGGGAGAACCCCTTTCTATTATTTCGCCTTCATCCATAAAAACAACTGTATCAGCCGCCGCTTTTGCAAATCCCATCTCGTGAGAAACAACCAGCATAGTCATGCCGTCTTTTGCGAGATCGAGCATTACATCGAGTACTTCCTTGATCATCTCGGGATCAAGTGCGGAGGTCGGCTCATCAAAGAGCATTACTTTCGGATTCATCGCCAAAGCACGGGCGATAGCCACCCTTTGCTGCTGCCCGCCGGAGAGCTGAGCAGGATAGGATGTCTCTTTCTCGGCGAGACCTACCCGCGTGAGCAGTCTGCGGCCGTTCTCCTCGGCCTCTTTGCGATCCTGTTTTTTCACAGTGATAGGAGCAAGAGTAATGTTCTGCAGCGCGGTAAGATGCTGAAAGAGGTTAAAACTCTGAAAAACCATGCCCACTTCCTCTCGGATCTGCCGGACATCCGAGCGATTTTGCGTAACCTGATCCTCATCAATCCAGATCTCCCCCGATGTAAGGCTTTCAAGCCGATTGATGCATCGAAGAAGCGTACTCTTGCCGCTGCCGGAAGGTCCGATAATAAGCACCACGTTGCCGGTGGGTACCTGGAGACTGGCGTTTTTCACAGCTTCCAGATCACCATAACTTTTGCATGCGCGGATAATACGCACTCGGTCGTGAAATGAATCAGCCATTGCGTTCCAGCCTGTTCTCCATAATCGCTACAAGCTTGGAGAGAAAAAGGGTGATAACCAGATATACAAGCGCGACGACTGTATACGTCTCAAAATACTGAAAAGATACAGACGCAAACTCCCGGCCTCTGCGCAGAAGATCGGACACTGCAAGAATCGAAACCAGGGAGGAGTCTTTCAGCAGCGCGATAAACTCATTACCTATTGGTGGCAGAATAACTTTAAAAGTCTGTGGTAAAATGACTTTTCTGAGAGCCTGCGCCCGGGACATACCAAGAGCAAGTGCCGCCTCCATCTGTCCCTTCGGTATCGATTGTATGCCAGCGCGAAATATCTCGCCCATGTACGCGCCATAGCAAACCGACATGGAGATAATCGCCGCAACCATTCTGGGCAGATGCAGAAACTGACCTAGCGCGAAATAGATGTAGAAAAGCTGCACGAGAAGAGGTATTCCCCGGACCACTTCGACATATATTGTGGCAATGCGATTGATAACCGTAATTTGCGATATTCTCCCGAGACCGGCGAAAAGGCCGATTACAAGGGCCAGGAGAATTGAGAAAATAGTAACTTGAAATGTGCGCAGAATACCGTCGGGAAGAAATTTAATAATATCCCAGTACGGTTTCGGCGAAACAATGGGCAGAATGATGAGCAGAGCGATAGCCCCGAAAATGGAGATCCGCCACGCCGAAAAGAGTGACTTCTCTCCTTTATCGGGGATAAGCGCCCCGTCGGATATTGCTATCCTGGTCGGTTTTACTTCAAGCGCCACTTTTTAAGCAGCTCGTCGTCTTTCCCGGCATCTAAAACTTTTTTCAGACCCGCATTGATTGTATCAAGAACTTCTTTGTTGCCTTTTTTGACAGCGACGCCATAAAACTCATCGCTGAAG
>JABGPX010000509.1 GCA_018644745.1 Spirochaetales bacterium | reverse complement strand
AAAATATCGGTAATTACCGTCATTCTGATCGTAATTGCCGCTCAATTCGCCGTCGCTCAGAGTTTTCCCAAGCCCACGGGTTTTGTGAACGATTTCGCCGGTATTATAAGCTCCCGATCTGAAGCCGAAATTAATAAAACGGCTCAGGCAATTCAGCAATCCACATCGATTGAGATCGCAGTGGCAACGATAAAATCATTGAGTCCGTACGGAAGCATCGAACAGTATGCGATTGATATGTTTGAAGACTGGGGCGTAGGACAATCAGGGAAAGATAACGGCATGCTAATTCTCGTCTCGCTGGAGGAGAGAAAAGCAAGAATAGAAGTGGGTTATGGATTGGAGGGGATCTTTCCGGATGGACTCGTGGGCCGGATCATGGACACCTCCATGATTCCATATTTCAGAAATGATGATTTCAGCACCGGCCTTCAGAAAGCCATGGAAGGCGTGGCCGGAGTAATATCTAAGGAATACGATATTGATTTCTCCGGCGTATCCTTGAACGAAAGCGAAAAGTACACCCGCTCGAGCGGTGGTTCATCGGTCAATCTTTATTCGATAATCACGGTTATTCTTTTTATAGTCTTCGGCGGCGGTAGGTTCCTGTGGCCGATTCTTTTTCTCGGCGGCATGGGAAGAGGCCGTAGTTACCGCGGCGGATTCGGAACCTCGTCTCGAGGTGGTTTCGGCGGAGGCTCAGGCGGCGGATTCTCGGGATTCGGTGGCGGCGGAGGCGGCGGGGGCGGTGCCTCGCGTGGCTTTTGAAGCATCAACACATAGATACGAAACTTAAACTAGGAGCAAAATATGTCAGCACGTGGAAAATCAAGAATCGGAATTATAGTTCTCGGGGTAGTTGTTCTCGGAATAATAATCGGATCGTGGTATATAAAATCAAGAAACCAGATTGTAACGTTAGACGAAGATATCAACGGCGCATGGGCAGAGATAGAAAATCAGCTGCAGCGGCGCAGCGACCTCATACCAAACCTGGTAGCGACGGTGAAAGGCTTTGCTTCGCAGGAAGAGAAGATATTCTCTGATATAGCAAACGCGAGAGCAAGAATGGCCGGGGCCGGAAGTGTCGGCGAAACCGCGGAAGGATACAATGAGCTGCAAGGCGCCCTGTCACGGCTGCTTGTTGTGGTCGAGAATTACCCGGATCTCAAATCCAACCAGAATTTTATCCAGCTTCAGGATGAACTCGCCGGTACTGAGAATCGCATCGCGGTGGCACGAAAGCGGTACAACGACAAGGTACGAACATACAACACAAAGGTGAGAACCTTTCCTGGTTCATCTATTGCCAGATCGATGGGGTTTGAAGCGCGGGAGTATTTCGAGATCGACGAGAGCGCCCGAATCGCCCCAACGGTGGATTTCGGCGGATAGGCACCCTAAAAGGCCGGTTATAAAAAAAGCCCCCGTCGCTGCATGAGCGCGGGGGCTTCGTTTATCTAAACAATGGCTAATTTCGATCTAAACCGTTTAAATCTTCATAAGCTTCGGCAAGGCGCGCGATAGTTGATTCCTCGCCCTTTCGCAGCCAGACTCGAGGATCATATTTCTTCTTGTTAGGCGAATCGGGTCCGTCGGGATTTCCGATCTGTCTCTGCAGGTAGCCTTCATTTGCTTTGTAATATTCGAGAATACCTTTCCAGAATGCCCATTGGGTATCGGTGTCGATATTCATCTTGATTACGCCGTAGGAAATAGCTTCCCTGATTTCTTCTCTGGTTGATCCTGAGCCGCCATGGAACACGAAGTCGACAGGCCGCGGATCGGAGGTACCGTGTTTCTCGGTTATGTACTTCTGTGCATTGTCGAGAATCTTAGGTGTGAGTTTTACGTTGCCGGGTTTGTACACGCCGTGGACATTGCCGAAGGCCGCGGCGATCGTAAACCGGGGGCTGATCTTGATAAGCTCGGTATACGCGTAGTCAACTTCTTGCGGTTTAGAGTAGAGATCCTCCGGTTTAACGTCGGAGTTATCAACGCCGTCTTCCTCGCCGCCGGTAATACCGAGTTCGAGTTCGAGGGTCATGCCGATTTTCGACATTCGTGCCAGATAACCTTTGGATATGTTTATGTTCTCTTCGATCGGTTCTTCGGAGAGATCGAGCATGTGAGAACTGTAGAGGGGCTTTCCGTACTTTTCAAAATGCTTTTCGCCTTGTTCGAGCATTCCATCGAACCATGGAAGCAGTTTCTTCGCGCAATGATCGGTGTGGAGAATAACCGGAACGCCGTACTGTTCGGCGAGAAGATGGATATGCATCGCACCGGCCACAGCACCATAAACCCCCGCATCCTGACCGTCGAGCTTGAGGCCCTTACCGGCGTTGAACACCGCGCCGCCGTTGGAAAACTGAATAATGATGGGTGAGTTGACTACTTTTGCCGCTTCGAGAGCGGCGTTGATCGAATCGCTGCCAACCACGTTTACCGCGGGTATTGCGAATCCTTCTTTCTTTGCGATTCTAAAGACCTCCGTTACGTCGTCACCAGAGAGAACTCCGGGTTTTACTGTATCGAGTACCTTTTCTGCCATTTTGTTACCTTACCTTAGTAGATTATTCGACTGACGACCCCGCCCGAAAACGAAGGTCTTCATACCTTTAAAATATCGAATCTATGGCAGTCAATCAAGGGATGACAATCAAGACTGAGATTGCACCCACTCGAACAAGCCATTGGCGAATACCTCAGCTTTCTCGGGAACGCCATCAATAAATGGGCCTGGAATATCTTTTACCTGACCTGATAGCCATTCGGAATAGACTTCGCCAATTCCCTCGACATCCATCAGGCTCTGCTTGAGGCGGCCGACCCTATTTCCCACCATCGGATCGGGCATCACGTGGGTAAGGAAAACCGCCGCACAGGGAATCTTGCGGTTTTGGCTTCTTAGTTCTGCCTGAAGTCGAGTAATCCACCGCTTTATCGGGGGGCTGGTGACAAATGCTCTAACCGCCGCACCCACAATGAGTAGGTCGGGAGACTTAGCAACTACCTGTTTCGGCGTTAATTCCTTGCGGTGGCCTACCTCGACCTGTGCGCCGCAGGCAGTAAGCAAAGATCCGAGCCTCTCCGCTAGTTCCTGTCCGTTTCCTTTTAGAGAATCGTGAATAATAAAAATGTTCATGCAGGCTCCTTTCTAGAGATCTTACCCTCTTGCTCCGCCCGGCGCAATTGCTATTCAATTCTGCGCTTCGCCAGCATCTCTTCGTGGGCCGAATCCGACCCGTCGTGAAAACTGCCGAACCACTTGTCCAGGGGAACCGACTCGTGGCCGAAATTGACAGTGAAATACCGGTGATGCAGGTAGTGAAAGTAATTGTCCGACATAAGCCCTTTTTCTTCCTTGGTAACAAGCTTGTGAAATCCTGTATGACCGAGAGCCGGACTCGCCCCGGCATGGAGAAGATGAAAGATCATATGAATCGGATGAGACGGTATAATCCAATGCAGCGCAGCTCCCGAAAAGTAGAGCAGATGCTCCAGCGGATGCATGGACAGTCCCGACCACGGACCAATATTGATATTTTTATGGTGAAGATAGTGGCACGCCTTATACAGAGGTTTCCAATGAATAAGGCGGTGGACCCAATAGAAATGTACCATGCGCAGGAATATTACCGCGACCATCAATAGGACGAAATATACCGGATGCTCCCTAAAGCCAATGTAGGGGATTTTGTCGTTGGCATACATCCACAACGATAATGCCTCCCACCCCGTCCAGATTATGGCACCGCTTGTAAGGTTCCAGAAAACGTTATCGGCGGTTTGGT
Organism: Spirochaetales bacterium; assembly: GCA_018644745.1. The sequence continues at coordinate 1,772 of JABGPX010000509.1, read as the reverse complement.
TTCGAAACAAGAATTTCTTGTTCTTCGAAGCAAGCCATTTATCAGAGTACTTGAACTTCGTGCCCTGTCCCTTCTGCATGTAAAGACGAAGATGCAGTCCACCCACAATAATTATTAAGATAACCACGTTCCTCAGGTAGAGTTCCGTGATCCACCCAACAGCAAATGTTACCGTACGGTCGAAACCGGGTGTAAAAAAATACCAGACGCCTACGGCGAGAAGTGCATAAAAAAGATTATATGGCCACAAGAAGCTTTCCGGTGCAAACATATACTTTGCAATTTTTTTAAGCTTGAGAGGCCATTGGAACAACGGGCCGGGTTCCGGTAATGGATCAGGTACCCACTCACCACGTTTATCTCTTTTCCCCCATTGAACATCCGCCATAGATTACCCCTTTTATCAACTTTAATGACTACAATATACGTAGATTGATCCGATGCGAAAAGTACCACAATGGATCTCAACGAAAATCCACTGATCCGCCATTTGTCAGCTTTCGCTGCACTGATTTCGCATCTACATCCTGGATCGGACAATTGGCGTCAATCGATAGATAAGCGGCTACGCCTGCCGCCTCTCCGGTTTGATTCATGTTAACCATGACGCGGGCGGCGCTGAATGCGACTTTGTCGGTGTCAATCATCCGTCCCGCCATAAGGAGGTTTGGGATTTTCTCTTGCTGCAGGCATCGCAATGGAATTTGGTAAAAGGTAGGATCTACCTCAACCGGCTCCCGCCATCGACCGACCTGCTTTTCGCCGTTCCTCGATGGTATTACCACTTCGGTGCCGTTTAGATATCTGAATGTAATTCCCGGTTGATCGCTGTGGTGAAAATCGACTCTATACGAGCCGTACGCAATTGAATCGTCAAATTTCTTGCCGCTCAGTACATCGGTTCCAGATAGCTGATATTTCCCACTGATTCTTCTGGTCTCTCTTGCGCCGATAACTGCGGCCAGATCAGCGAGACCGATTTGCCCGTTGGACGGACCATACTTTCGGATAATATCCATCATCCCCCGAATCTTTCTTCTTCCCTCGATTTCACTTTTGGTGAGTTGATCCCGCTGTGAAGTATCCACTTCGAAGACATGCATATCTGCCCTCATCTGCATGCCGGGGAGTCCGGGGATATCGCCTCCCCATCCCCAGTCTTCCTCAATACCGAACTCGGGACCGTGTTCGGTAAGAGCTTTTTGCCAGTTCCAGTCACCAAGCGTGTGAAGACCGTAGATCTTGCCGCACATACTTGGAGGCTGAAGTGATTCAGGGAGGTATGAAGGGCAGCCCAGGTCAAGACATAGATCTCCATCCCCGGTGGCATCGATAAAAACTTTCGCGGCAATTGCAGCTCTGCCGGATTTTCCCTCGACTATTATCGCTTCGAGTTTGCCGTTGTTGATGTGAGGCCCCGCATAAAATGTATGAAGATACGGCACTATGCCGTTTTCGCATATTAGCTCATCAAGTTCGATTTTTAGCTCTTCGGTGTTAAGGCTGAAGCTGTTTGTCCTGTCGTCTGAACAGTAAAACGCTTCGCGCTTAACAAGCCGATCGATGACTTCCTGGGTCATTCCCGCGATAATTCGCTTATTCCCCGGCTCATCATGCAGGCTATGCCATATGTTTACCAATCCCGCGGTGGCAACACCGCCAAAGCAATTCTGCTTTTCGATTATGGCAACACTGGCGCCGAGTCTTGCCGCGCGTACAGCTGCGAAAACTCCTGTGCAGCTGCCGCCGATTACGCAAATATCCGTCTCATG
>JABGPX010000307.1 GCA_018644745.1 Spirochaetales bacterium | reverse complement strand
GGCGCCCAGTTCAGCCACTCACCTGCAAATATCGATGAACGATCCAGATTCTACATCGAAAACATATTTGAAGAACTTGACGCGCCCCGGGAGTGGTACCTCGATAGCGACAGCGGCTTGCTCTACTGGATGCCGGAAGATGGGATAGACCCGGCTTCCGCGGTGGTCGAAGTTCCTCTCCTTACTACCCTTGTCGAAATACGGGGAACACAGCGCAAGCCTGTCTCCGGTATTACATTCGACCGAATACGCTTTGCGGGTACCAGATCCACATTCATGGAACCGTATGAAATACCTTCTCTCGGCGACTGGGCGCTGCGACGCGACGGCGCGGTGTTAATGGAAGGAACGCGCAACTGTACGATATCGAATTGCTTTTTCGACGCGGTCGGCGGAAACGGATTATTTATCAACAGATATAATCGCGACGCCACGGTAACAGGATGTACATTCTCAGAATCCGGCGATAGCGCGATATGCCTGGTAGGCGAATATGAGTCGACTACCGGAACCCAGAAACCCTTTCCCTTCGAGTGCCGGGTGGAAAATAACCATATCCATCACTGCGGGGAGTACGGCAAGCAAATCGCCGGCGTGTACATTTCCCGGGCAAAGAGGGTCACCGTTGGGCACAATCTGATCCATGATATGTCCAGAGCCGGGATATGCATCGGTGACGGCACGTGGGGAGGCCACGTAATTGAGTTCAACCATGTGCATGATACCTGCAGGCAAACCCACGATCATGGCCCGTTTAACTCATGGGGCAGAGAGCGGTACTGGAGCCTCGTTCACAGCCACTTCGGGCCGGACAAGGGGAACTGCATCGTGGCAGGCGATGTAAAATTCGATGCAATGGAAACCACGGCAATTCGTAATAACTATTTTGTAGAGCACAAAGGTTGGGGAATTGATCTTGATGACGGCTCATCGAACTACGAGTTATACAACAATATCTGCATAGGTGTGAGCGTAAAGCTGCGGGAAGGTGCATATCGTACCGTCCGCAATAATATCTGGATCAATCCGGCGAATCCGTCAAGCTTTCATGTCGGCAACATCGATAACCACGATAGGTACATTCACAACATCACCGTTATGAATCCGGCATACAGCCGCGGAGAACATGATTTTGATTTTAAAAGCGCAACAACGGGCAACGAAATCTATGCCATTACTATGCCGCCGGTTAACGGACCATGGCTGGAGGAAATCAACGGCAATTGTTACTGGAATCCTTCGGAAAGGTTTGTGGCGCGAATCCGTCCCAGGGGCGGCGATCCCCGCGATATAGAGTTGGAAGAATGGCAGGCGATGGGATTTGACATAAGCTCCGTGTGTGCCGATCCGCTTTTTGTCGATCCTGAGCAAGGCAACTACCATGTTCGTGCTGACAGCCCGGCGCTTCGTGTCGGGTTTAAAAACTTCAGCATTGGCACGTGGGGGCTTACCGAGGACTTTAAGCCCTGGTAGCCTGAATACTGCGGCACCCGGTTATGGTTCGACTGCGCACTCAGGAAGCAGTGCGGCCAATGCTCGAATGAGTGTCTCGACCTCACCCCGTGTATTGTACCCCTGTACAGAGAGCCGCACATACAGCTGACCGTTCCATCCTGTCGTCGGAACCTCAATCGAGTATTCGTCTAGAAGCCGCTGCTTGAGTTTTCGGGTATTGCATGGCGGTATATGCAGCGCGGCCATCTGTGAAAACCAGGTTACGTCGTTTGGTGTGGTCTGCGGTACGCCGGTTAATGCGGCAACTTGCTCCCTTGCAAATACCCCAAGCTCGTGACACGATCGGCTTACATCGGACCACGCATTTTCTTTCATGAACCTGATCGCCTCGGGCACGGACAAAAAAGTCGAATAATCCCGTGTTCCGTGATACTGATGCTCGGTAATAAACTTTGAACCTTTCGCGGCTTTGCCGGACCGCCCGCCAATGAGCGGCTCAAGCAGATGCTGCATTTCCCGCCGCGCATAAAGAAACCCGGCACCCTTCGGAGCCATCATCCACTTGTGACAGTTGCCCGCGTAGAAATCAGCGCCGAGTTCCTCGAGATTAAGGGGTATCTGTCCGGGAGCATGAGCTCCGTCCACGACCACAATAATGCCCGCTTTTCGTGCCCGGCTGACCAGTTCAGCCACCGGAAGGGTGAGAGCTGAGGGGGCGGTAATATGGCTGAAGAAGATTACCTTTGTGCGGCTTGTAACTCCGGACCAAAGCTCTTCGACAATCTGGTCCTGCGACACCGCTGGAAGCGTAATGGAACTTTGGACGTATCTGGCGCGTTGTTTTTCGCACACAAGTTCCCATACTCTATTCATCGAGCCGTACTCATGGTCGGTCGTAAGAACTTCATCACCCGGCTCCAGCGAAATTGACCTGGCGACGATGTTGATCGCCGTAGACGCATTGGTGACATAAACCAAATCGTCGCCGTCAGCGCCAACGTACTCGCCAAGAATTCCGCGGGATTCCACCATGAGATCCCGGAGTCGCCGCTGTATGAACTCGACAGGCTGCCCCTCTAAATCCCTCTGCCACCGTTGATATACTTCGAATACCTGACGAGGGCATGCACCAAAAGATCCGTGATTAAAAAAGACCACTTCCGGGCGGAGAAGAAAAAGTTCTCTCAGATTATTCATTTTGCGGCTCCTGATCTGTGAACTCTAATTCCATAAACCTGTATTCGGTTTGCACCGTTGGTGGCTTTAAACTCTATTCTCAGTGAGCGCGTTCTGCCCTGAACGGTGTGAGTTTTGAACCGCTGATAGTTGCCGGTTTCGGTTACAATTCCGTTCCAATCCCCGGCACTATCTCGCTCGCAGATACTATAGTCCTTCACCAATGATGGAAATACATTAGTTTTATTTCCAGTCCATGTTTGAGCAAAGTGGATATAGGAAGTGCTGTCGAACAGCAGATCTATTCGACCGTAATGTACATCCTGGTCCCAGGATAATTCAATCCACTCGTGTCGATTATCAACAATCGGCTCAGATATCCAGAGATCAGGAGCTGAGTGAGGACGCACTCGCGGACTTGTAATGTTTTGTGCATCGTATACTTCCTGCTCGGGCTCTATCCGAAAGCAGAGAGAGGCGGATGTTAATTCCCGGCGAATTGGCTTGCTCCAACGACTATATGGATTCGGTCGGATTGGATCGGCATCCTTCGGGAAGCAGCCCAACACCCCGGGAGGGGAAAAATCGGTAGCATAGAGGGTAAGCCCATCCTGCCCTTTCACCTCCATGAAGTACCAGCCTTTTCTGGCAATCCTCTGATGCCATTCGACCTTGATCCACTGCATGCTGCCCGGCTCGACCGCCACAGTCGTAGTCGCTAATACGCTTTCGGGATACATCGAATTATTTTCGGGACCGTCGTAGAGAATTACGGTGATAACTCCGGCCTGGATCACATCGGCGAGGAAAGACAAGGTATCCAGAGTGTCAGTGACAACCGGGAAAATCCATAGTGCGTCCTTCCCGGCGGCGTAGGGTGCCGGCAGGTCCGCCACTTCAGTCAGCTTCCAATTTGATGACGCTCTTATATCGGCAAATACCGCAAGGTTCTCCGGATCATCATAATCAATATCGTGTATGTGGTGATCATCTTTTAGCAGCGTACGCTGATACGTTCTTACCATATCTGATGTCGCCAACTCGCGGGGCAGCATCGATTTTTGATTACATATCGCAGCAGCGGTTCCAACCGCCTGACCGATCTGTGAGCACGTATACTGCACTCTCGTCGCTGTTAAGCCGATATGAGTTGCGCTGATATCCCGCCCGGCCAGAAAGAGATTCTGTATGTCTGTTGAATATAAGGACCGGAGCGGAATATTGAACGGCCCCTTGTTAGAATAGTGCATACTTGGAACATCGTTGTCGAAAAAACCCTTTGCATCGTGATCGTCAAATCCGTACCCGCCGTAGGTAGCTGCGTCGGCAAATTCCCGCTGGTTATCGATATCACCCTGGCATAAAATGTGATCGCCTATCAGGCGTCGCGACTCTCTCTTGCCTGGAATGGTGCCGACCCAGTCCATCTCGTAATTTACGATTTCATCTTTAATAGCTGATCGATTTTTCAGATAATCCCATATGGCATAGATAATCTGATTGAGCTTTTCTACCGCGATTTCGGTCTCGTGAACCGTATCCAGTTCCCCGCCCCATTCGATCCACCAGAACCCGCCCTTCTGCGTCGAAAAGGTACCGATTCCCGGGCGGTGGATATGAAAATCATCCTTATCCAGCTCGAGAGTAACCCATTCCGGTTTCTCGTACGGCATTGGTTTGCCGGTATCAACGGTGTGAAAGTGAAGACTCATACCCATCATACCGGGATGCCCCAAGTCTGGTGCAAGGAGCTCATCAAACTCCGCTTTACCCTCGGTGCCCATCATAAAGGAAACACCGGCAAGAGCGCCTACGGTACCGTCACCGGTGCAGTCGGCGAAGTAGTTTGCGCGAAACGTCCTGCGAATCTCGGTGAGAGAAGTCCAACCACCAACCGCCAGTAATCGGCCTTCATTCACCTCGACCTCATTCACATAGGTATTATAATAGCAATCGAGAAGATGCTCTCTTTTCAGGAAAGTCAACAGCGACAAATGCCACCCCTCGGGATTTCTCGTCTTGTTTCGGTACAGATTTTCCAGCAGCAGCTCTTCGGTAAGCCCGGATTCACGGGAGTAAAAGAAGTTGCAATTGGCAGCCCCGACTGAAGGGATACGTATTTCCTTTCCCGCGTTTCCGCCTGGTACCGGCCGGTCATTGACAAGCGCTGTTTTCAGCCCGTGACGAGACGCGCTTACCGCCGCCATTATCCCGGCAAGCCCGGCGCCTATCACCACAAAGTCATACTCGTAGGTAATGTGTTTCATTTACAGATCCTATGCAATCCTGATCGCTTCCTGGACGGTAATTTCCGCCCATTTGGCCAACCTTGATATATCACCTTCAATGGTCATCGGTTCGTGGAGATGAATTTCTACCGGACATCCGCGGGTCTTCTCCAAACCATCGCGGATTATGCGTCTTACATTCTCGGAATCAAACCCGCGGCAGACCATCGGTGCAGCGTTTGGCCGCCAGGAAATGACACAGCCGTCGGCGATTTTTCCTGGGTACTTCGACACATCAGCCAACGGACCGGCGAGAACCTTATATAGATTGGGAATCCTCTTCAGAATATCGAGCTTGGTGTCCAATGTTTCGCAGCACCCGTAAGCTACCCTGCCGAAGAGCTGGGTAATTGATAATTGGTATTCGAGGAGGAATTCTTCATGCTGCTCCGGACTCACTGCTTCAAACTCCTGGGAATGGGTAAAGAAGCAGAGGTCCTTGAGCTTTGCACCATGGGTATTTGCCGCCGGGTCGGGAAGAACATCGGAAAACGCCGGTACCATAAAATTCTGGGTTTCCGCGGTGCTGAAATCACCGGCCGCCTCGCCTTGATTTAGGTTACTGTAGACAGCGTCTCTCATAAACGCCATAAATCGGTGCACCATTTCCGGCTTCTCATACAAGGCGTAGAGCAGTTCCTCCAAGCCCATG
>JABGPX010000420.1 GCA_018644745.1 Spirochaetales bacterium | reverse complement strand
CTATCTCAGGCCGACGCTGTTCAGATTATCGATAAGTGCCTGGCTGCGCCAATGACCCTCAAATTTGGTATTTTTGATGCTATATCAGAGAATAAAGTCCGGTGGAGGGACACGAGCCTGGCCAAGGACGTACTTGGCTGGCATCCCGCCGGTTCGTCGGATAATTTCGATCCCGATGACTTGCGGTAGACACCGAGTTTAGGATCCTACTAACGGAAATATTGTGCCAGCTCTCACCGCAAGGTACGGCCGCCTGTTATCTTAGTGGCCCTGGGTCGTATCCGGCGAGGAAGATAGAGGCGCTATTGAAATTCCCATGCTTCGTGAAAAGTTTGATTTCAGCAATGGGAAGATCGTTCCATTTCGATCCCAAGTACACTTCGAGCACCTCAACTCTGAGCCCTGTCGCCCACACAGGACGGGAAAGTGTTAGTCGGTGAGGAACCATTTCATCCGAAAACTCGAGCTCGTACTCTGGGCTTCCTGACGGGCTGAACAACGATATCCGAGCACGTTTCAGGCGGTTGTTCTTTTCAAACCACCCCTCAGCAAAAATACCCCCCAGGATTTCGACTGCGGTGATCTGCGCGTATCCGCTTGCTATACCGCTTGGATCAAAAGTTATCTCTATCCATTCGCCGACACCTGATCCATCACTGCCCTCGTTCCATGCTGTTCTTCCATTCTCATCAAACGCCATTTGGGGACCGTATAAATACGGCGGCTCGTCGGGAAGTACAGAGCTCGCTCGAACAGAGAAATCAAGCGGTTTCCTCATGCCAATTTCCCTCTGGAAATTCTGTAGCCAAGATGCCTGGTAGGCGGTCATTCTATCACGGGGAAGGACAGATCCGCCTGGTCCGAGCCCCGTCTCTGCCTCCGACATAAAGGTTGTCAGTCGGCGCGGGCTTACCACGCCCGGCTTCTCCGGGTCTGCGCCGGCGGCCCGAAGCATAGATTCCGCGTCTCGGCTGGCCCAAAACACCGCGGTAACCAATGGCGCTCCAATGTTGGGATCAGCTCCGGCATCCAATAGCAATCCAATCGACACCGTGTCATCCAGCGCGGCGGCAATTCCCAAAGCTTTTTCGTCGTTTGGGTCCGCCCCATGATCAAGAAGAACCAGTATTTGGTTGTGGTTTCCCCGCCCGACTGCTCTTGCCAGTGGTTGTCCTCGGGTGATATCAGCGCCCGCCTCTAGAAGAAGAACAAGCATCTCGCTGTTGCCTTTTGTAAGGGCAATCGTCACGGGAGTTGTCGAAACACTGGATCCAATGCCGTGTGAACTAACATTCAAATCAACATCTCGATCGATTAGCCATCGCATAATAACTATGTTATCGGCCAGCGCCGCCTCTATTGCAGGATGACGAGGCTCACTTCCCGGCTCATATTCAGTCGAGTGGTTAACGGAACCATGTTCTTCATAGAACTGTTTCAGCTTTTCAATGTCACTTTCACGAATTGTATTTAGATACGAAACTATTCTGCTGTTATCAAGAACGGCATCCTTTTTACCGGTGGTGTTCTGAGCATCTGCTGGTGAATTAGGAACTAAGATGTAAATAATAAACCATAGGAAAAGAAAACCCTTCATTACTGCCTCCATCAAAAATTGTGATTTCGCTTGTCAACAGCCTCATGCCTCTAAAGATAAGGTACTTGGGTTCGTTTGGTTAGGTCAATAATTATTACCAAAGAAGTCAATAATATTACTGTTGCGAATATAGCTGTTGCATGTCAAAGCCCGAAAAGTGTGAAGCGCTACCTTGGCCAGCTCTCATTCGTGCTTTCGGCAATCCATCAGCTTAAGCGTCATGGTTTTGGGGTAATTTGTTTCCCTGTGCTAATAATCTGGACGTATCAGTACTTCCGATTTACTATTAGGTATGGGTAAGGAACTCGATTTTTTCTGGTTTTCCGGGACAGGAAATACTCTTCGAATTGTGCGGGAGATGGCCGGGATTTTTGAAGAGAATGGATACCAGGTAAACCTTCTGCCGATAACCCGGAATAAGCCCCTTGAATATCGTCCTGGTAGTTTGCTGGGGATAGGTTTTCCTGTCGCCGAACAGGGAACATATCCTGCGGTCTGGAATTTCATAGAAAACCTGCCGGATGGCGGAGGTGCTCCTGTATTCATGGTTGATACAATGATGCTCTATTCCGGCGGTGTGAAGGGACCGGTCGGAAAGATTCTGCGAAAAAAGAATTTTCTGCTAAAAGGTGCCCGGGAAATCCGAATGCCGAATAATTTTTTTAAGAAGCGGAATAGCCCCCGTAAGGATAGTCTTTTATTGGAGAAAGGGCTTACGGTAGCCAGGGAATATGCAGAAGCCCTTCTTGCCGGGCGGTCACGATGGAGGGACATTCCATTATATTCCGATTGGATGGCTTCCTTTTCCCGAAAGCAGAAAACCTGGGATTATTTTTTGAATAAATTCCCTCTAAGAGTCGCTAAAGAACGTTGTGCCGGCTGCGGTCTTTGTGAACGTCTCTGTCCAGCAGGATCTATTTCTATGGCTGGTGGATTCCCGGGATTTGGGAAAGGATGCTGGTACTGCATGCGGTGTTTCTCTTTATGCCCTTCCCGGGCAATAGGATATGGTAGCAGTAGAAATCTTCGCTATTCCGCGGTTAAGTCATCTGAACTTATAGAGCGATAAAAAAACGGAAACAGCCCGTAAGTGTGCCGCGGTGTGCTAAAGCTCTAAACTCAAAAAGTCGGCAAGATTGTACACCCAAACACCATCCTTGAGGGGAAATGACTCGCCAACCGGGGCGATGACAAATAACTTCGCAGGTTCCACAACTCTGAGTGCCTCAAAAAATCCCTGTGTCACTTTGGGGGCTGCCGAAGACTTGATCTCAACGACGATTCTCTCGCTCCCTTTTTCCAGGACAAGGTCTATTTCCGCCCCGCTCGACGAGCGGTAGAAACTCGGGGTATAGCGGGGAAAATTCTCCAGAAAGGTCAATATAGACTGCGCCGCCAATATCTTTAATTATTTTTTGCCAAAGTTGATTTTCCAACCTGCCTTGCTCCTATAAGCACGACAGCCGGGAAGGCTGTCAGGTGCTTTGCTACTGTGGCGCCTTTAATCCGGGGAATATAGGTTTGCATATTTAAAGCATAAGTTTATATACAAATGTTCAAGTGGGAACTCATTGAGGCATTCGCGTGAGATTCCTGAAGCAACTTGCCGGGGCTCGAGTCATATTGTAAAGAAGTAGCGGAGTGCCGCCAATACTCCTCCAGTTACAATGCTTACGGTAAAATTATCATCGATAGCATCGGAGTACAGCTCGACTACCGACGCAATCACGCTGCCGACGGCTATATAGAGGAATGGTATCGCTAAGAGCGCCGAGGCAATTCCGTTAAACATGAGACTCCCACCTAAAAAAGCGAGAGATCCTTGAAGTGACTTGCTTTTATATAACTTGCAGGTGCCGAAGCGCATTCCAATCAATTTACTGAAGAAATCACCAAAGGTAATACACATAAGACTCACATACGGAATTGTGTCGGGAAAGAGCAAAAAAGAAAGAAAAGCGGCGACCAGAAACAGCGTCATCGAGGAAAATCGGCTCACTTCCTTTTTCTTGAAGAGGGCTGATAACTCGATCTTTGTCAGCAGTCTGACAAAATCTGTGATGATGAATATTAAAGCGACAATTCCAATGACTATCAGCAAAGTTTTACGGTTCCCCAGGACATCAATCAGTATGAACAGGGTGGCAAAGGGACGTGCAATAATACGCCATAGCTTCACTTCCCCTCCGTTGATCTTCAACAACGAAATCCTAACCAGTCGAAGAGCCGCCTCGGCAAAAGCATATGCCGACAGACAGGCAATGAGTCCTGAGTGCCAATCAAACCCATACTTCAGCGGGTATAATATCGCGACCAGAAAACCAGCACACGCGGCTGCGATTTCCCAGGTGCGGGTTGCGGCGTAGAAAAAAAATGCGACGGAAACCCAAATGAGCAGTTCCGGCACGGCATACATCCCGTTCAAGGTTCCGAGCAGCACCATTGCGAAAATGTACCCTCCTGCCGCGGCGATGCCTTGGAGAGCTTTCAACGGTCCCGGAAAGGCGGTTCTGCATATTAAAACGAGAATAAGCGCGGGAATTCCCAGATACTCTGAAGGTAGATTAAGCGCGTACTCAGCAAACACCCGGCCCGCGCCGCCTAGTAGGCTTGAGACAATGATGTACATGCTTCTGAGATTACATCGCAGGTTGGCGTACCGCAAGCCGAAAGTATCGGGTGAAAATGCTGTTGACAGCCGCAAAGGGCCAACACTACAGTAATTGCGGAGGATATATGTTCTGGATATTTCTTGCGAGCTCTCTTATTATCGCGTATCTGTGTGGATCGGCGAATTTTGCGATTATCGTATCGATTCTCACGGGAAATGCAGATATCCGGACGCAGGGTAATCGGAATGCCGGAACGGCCAATATCAGCCGCAGCATGGGCAAGGCCTGGGGAACGCTGGTTTTCTTTGGTGACGTCGGCAAGGTGGTAATACCGCTGCTCATCGCCGAAGAAATCCGGTTCTCATTGGATACCTTTGAAGGAACCGCCGGACTGGTCCTTATGGCGGCGGCTGCCATTACCGGGCATAAAAAACCGCTCTATTTCGGTTTCAGAGGCGGAGGCGGATTTGCTACTACCCTCGGAGCAGTGGGTTTCTTCATCCCGTTAGAGACATTTGTATCGATGATAATCGGTTTTTGTATCGGGATGGTAATTTTTAAGAACAAGGAATACAAAATAGGCCGGTGGATAGGGATATTTATACTTCTTATTACCCCGCCAATAAATCTAATCATCTACCTGACGTTTGATGTAGAGGTTTCCGGCAGAATCGGATTGGGAATCCAGCCCTGGTATGGAGTCGTCGGCGTCGCCGTGATAGTTCTTTTTGCCGTGGTCGCGAACGCAGAGCATTTTATCGCATCGATCCGCGGGCAAGATGTTCAACTTTAGACGTTCTCGGCCGTTTTATTGCTCCTTGCATTATAAGCTGCTAACAGCTTAGGAGGATTTTATCTAAATGATATAGATGATATTCGTGTATTTCTCGTGGTGTCCAAGGGGCTTTTCGCTTTCGACCGCGATATATGTGAAATAGGCATATCTCAAGTAGTTAACACAACTGTTAACACTGTCACTCGCGACCTGGCCACTAATAACCAATTCATTCCTTCTAATGCTTCCGGTTTTTCTATCACCCGATTCGACAATGGCACGATGCGGTCTTTGGCCGACTTCGTCTCGTTCCTCTGGCTTTTCCACGCTTCTGCAATGTGGAGGAGACGATCGGTAGCAAGGCAGTAGAATCGGGCAACAAATAGCTTCGAAGGATTATAAAGGCATCCTCTATTTGGTATAGATTCAAGAAGTTGCATCTCACTCAATCATCCCGGATCGTAGTGCATACATGATGAGCTCCGTGCGGTTCGCCATGCCGGTCTTCCGTAGAATGTGCTGTACATGCGTCGCCGCCGTATGCTGACTGATGAATAATTTTTCGCCTGTCTCCCGGTTGGTCAGGCCGCGGATTACATACTCGAGCACTTCCATCTCACGATCGCTGAGATTATTC
>JABGPX010000375.1 GCA_018644745.1 Spirochaetales bacterium | reverse complement strand
ACTCAAGCCGACAGCTGGGAAGAGTTGCGTGGGAATGTGAAAGAAGCAGTTGCTGCATACTATTATGATTCTACGCCCCCAACATCTGTACGACTCCATCTGGTGCGAGACGAACTTCTTGCTATAAAATGAAGATTCCCAGGAATCTCAGCGGCCGTGATTTAATAAAAGTCCTGACGGCGAAGTTTGAGTACCAAATTGTACATGAACGAGGTAGTCACATAATCCTGGAAACTGATGATCCATCCCATCACAGAATAGCAATTCCAGATCATCGCGCATTGCGCGTCGGCACTCTAAACGCCATCTTAAGAGCTATCTCCAACCATAGGAATATTACAAGAAACGAGATACTCAAGTTTCTATAATCGTTGCTTACTGTGCAATTGCGGGCGCAAACTTTGGTTTGTGTCTCCCAATACCTCGCCGATGGGCGATACCGCAAGATGGTCTCTATAAGGAGGGTTGTTCCAGAAATTCGAGAGCTATTTCCCCCAAATCGATGATTAGGAAGCGTTCTTTTTATGGGCTTCCACGTAGGAACGGAGCACCGCATTAATTCTCGTTTGATAGCCTTTCCCCCTGGATTGAAACCACGCGAGAACATCAGCGTCAAGCCGTAATGTCACTGGCTTCTTCCTTTCTGGATATTCAATGACAGCATTATCCCAAAAGGTATCATCGAGCTCAGGAATATCGGAGTAATCTATCTCCTCATCTTTGATCCCTTCGAGCTTCTTCATTCGCTGTGCCTTCGATGAACTCATCGTATTTTCTCCTCTCTCTCGCATTAGCCTTTCGATCGTCGACGGTTGTCACCCTGATGGAACTGAAGATTTCCGTTGCATCGTTGAAGTTGACGCCGTGCTTATTAAAATTACGACGGTCTTTGGTCTCGTCCCATTCGAACTTCACTATAGAATCATACAGGTTGTATGTACGATTTGTCAATACATCACGAACGCTAATTTGGTGCCGTCGATTCAACATAGGTTCGAGGATAAACACCGCTGTGCAATTATCTGTCGTTTTGCCTTCTTGATGTACTTTCTCCCCTTATCATAATGGCGCCGCGGCCTGTTACAACCGAGCCTTTTGCACTCATTCTGCCCCGGTTGTATGCAGAATCAGCAAAATATTTCTCCAGGAATTCAAGACTGGCCGACGTGGCGTTGCGGTCGAACCGCTGGCAGGAACCGTTCTTTGGGCCAGCCTCTTCTGCACAAAGTCAGCCTGATCCAACCTCACTATCCTTTCTTTGGGGATGAGATTCTCTATAACTATTACCTCGATCGCGTACCCACCTATAACGAGACTCCCTGCGATCACCCGGTGCTATCGATGAGCCAGCAGAATAAGCCGGTACACGCGTCCGAGGAGACTATACGCAGGGCCACCGCCTCCTACTATGCCATGACCGAGAAGATGGATCAGCATTTCGGCCAGGTTATAAAGCGGCTTGAAGATCTTGGTGAGAATCGCGACGAGTGGATAATCGTGTATACAAGCGATCACGGAGAGATGCTCGGTCAGCACGGTATCTGGGAAAAAACCCGCTTTTACGAGGCAAGCGCCCGGGTGCCGCTTATCATCAGCTGGCCAAAGGCGTTCAAAACCGGCAAGGTGGTGGCGGAGAACGTTAACCTTTGCGATCTTTTCGTCACGTTGTGTGAGATGGCCGGTCTGGAAACACCGAAGGGCCTCGACAGCCGCAGCATGGTCCCGCTTATCAAGGGCGAGGATACTGAGTGGAACAACGAATCGATTTCCCAGATGGGCACCTCTCATCTCATGATCAAGCAGGACCATCTGAAGTACCAGTATTACGGAGAGGAAATCCCGTGACTGCTTTTCGATCTCGAGTCTGATCCGAAAGAAACCCAGAACATGGCCTTAAGTCCCGCCTACGGAAATGCAATGGCGAAATTCCGTGTCCGGCTTGCCGAACTGGGCCACGGGCCTGATGCGGATCCGAATTATCGGAATGCAGGATATATCTAGTGCTTTCCCAAAAACTGCATTCTCTCCATCAGTTTATAAGCAATATATACCGGCCAAGAGCTGATCTTCCGTTCAAGGTTTTCTCCTAGATTTTGTCTTGAGAGTTTAATTGCTTTTGGCGGTGAATATCTGTCAATAAATGCATCTAAACTTTTTGATCGTCGGTTTCTTGCAGCAGATTTCACTTCCACAGGAATAATATCAGTGCCGCTATTGATAAGAAACTCTAGTTCGGCGGTTCCTTCCGTCCAGGAAATGAGCACCCGATTTGTCTGAGAAAACAACTCCTGAGCTACAAAATTTTCTAGCATAAACCCCTTGTAGGTACCAAGCTTTTCACTAAGAATCGCATCACACGGAATGTTAAGAATACCGTTCAAGATTCCTATATCAAAAAGAAATACCTTGAACTTATTTTCATTGTAATAGCTTGTCAGTGGATGCGCTGCTTTATTGGCAATTGAGCTCTTTATACATAATCTTGATTCGATCAACCAAGACAGGGGTCCTCTTAAGGAGTCAAATCCTTTTCTTCCCGGAATAACATTTTTGAATTGGAATTTTTTTACCCCTTCAGAAAAGGCCTTTGAAAGTTGCGATGGAATTGAATCAAATACATAGTTAATATGCGTAGCATTGACTACACCGGAATACTTTGCGAAATCAGCGCGATACCCTACTATCAGATCTTCCTGCACCTTTCTTGCAGCAAGAGCTCCAGCTCTAACATCACCTGGCCATTTTTCTAAAAAAGCATTTATTACTTCCGGCAAGCCGCCAGTTAGTGAATATACAGTAAAAAGTTCAAGCAGCCTTTCATGTACAACAGATTGGAGCGGTGTCTCAAAATCAAAATTATCAAGATAATGATATGCATTAGGATCTATTTCTAAAACAAACTCACCAAAGTTCATCGGGAACATATATAGAAAATTTACTTTCCCTACAGGAAAAGCCTCTTCATTTTTCATCAATCCCATATGGGAACCCGCAGCAATAATATCTAATTCCTTAAGATTTTGTTCGAAATATTTAAATGAGGTGATAGCTTCTGGGCATTCCTGAATTTCGTCAAAAATAAGTAGGTCATTTGCAGTATCAATGTGTCTTCGCAATTGGAACTCGAGTAGTTTTATTATTTCCCCCGGGTTGGAAGTTTCCTGGAAAATTGAGTGAAATCTCTTGGATTCGCGGAAATCTACGTAGTGAGTACTATGTCCTTCCTTTTCGTAGTAATTTTTACCAAACTCCCGTAAAACCCACGTCTTCCCAACCTGGCGAGCGCCTTTCAGCACAAGAGGTTTTTTTCTTACTATATTCTGCTTCCATTCGATTAAATCAGCAATAATAATTCGTGTCATACTGATTATTATATACTTTCGGACCAAGACGTCAACATTTAGTCCATAAATCTGGATATTTACCTACCATAAAAATCCAACATACCCAAAATAGACCCATTATGAAGAATATGGTTCATCCTATTCCCAATTCACATAGCGAGGATGCTTGGTGTAAATCCGCTAGAAAAAACCTGTTCTGCTAAATCTCAGATTTAAGAATGCGAAGCCCTAATATGAGAAACCGATAATCGTGCCACGCTTTATACTTACTTTACCAAGGAAAGTGGGACTACGGCGGGTCCTAAGCATACAAGAAGGCGCTTAGGATTATGCCGGCAGATTTTGCCAATATATTTCCCGCTCAATTATCTTGCGGTGCGAACCGGACGGATCCCGGTGCTCCAACCGTCAGTCAAATTAAAGCCCCATCTAGCAGTATTTTCAATGGCAGCGAAATTCCCATCCCAGTTTCCGCCTCTTTTTACTTTTACTGCGCCAGTAGAAGGACCAGCGTCTCATAGACAAGAAGCGGGCTGCTCACACAATAGTCTATTCACCTGGTGAGGAAGGCAACTGGCTTGGAATTCTTACCGTCGATAAAAACCGCCGCGGGAAGAATGTTATTCGGAATGATTTTAGACTCTTCGATTACCTAAAAGATTCCGACGATCCCGCGATGCGAGAGAGAATACAGAGCTACACCGAGAACATGAGATCAAGGCAGTAGCCGCACGACCCGGAATAGACTTATTTTCAGTACCCATTTTGACGGCAGTAAAACTCAGTATTATGATCTATAGGAAGTATTATCGCTATGATAGCTATCCTACTCGTTTCCTGCCAAATTCATCATTTACCTTTTCAGTTAAAAAAACCTTGAGCAATGACTGGTAAGGAACATCCCTTACATTTGCCAGTATTTTAAGATCCTCAATGAGAGCTTGAGGTAATCGGATAGAAATAGATTTTGTCGTTGGTTTCAGTTTTGGAAATCGTGCCGTTTTTCAGTCAGGAAGTACTTTCTTCATAGTTTTCATAAACCCTAATCTCCCTCTCTGTCATCAGCCATCGTCGCTGCGCTACGGTGGTTCCTAATAGTCAATTTGGATACTATGCTGAAAATAGAGGCAACCGCCAACTTGCAGAAAAGGAGAGAATGTATGATTCGTCGAGTAATAGTAACGCTGCTGTCTGCGGCGGTCTTTCTGATTGGCTGTTCGGGAACTTCGGAATCACTTGAGGAGGAGCTTGCATTTAACGGCATCGAAAAACTCATTGTTGACGGTTCTTTCTTTGAGGTCGAGGTTGCCGGGCATTCGAAGGATTCAGTAGATACAGAAGTGAGTATTCCTGAGCGTATTAGGCGAAGCGGGGTAACAGTAAGCCGCGTCAAAACCGGATCGGTTCTCGAGGTGAAGGTTGAAGGACGCAAACGCAAAAGCGGATTCCTGTCGTTCGAACAGCCGAGTATCACGATATCTGTTCCTTTCGACACGGAACTGGAGATAACAACAAGCTCGGGTTCGCTCTCGGTCGACGAAGTTTCCGGGGATAGCATAAATCTCTCCGCGACTTCGGGGAGAATCAGCATATCGGAATGCGAAACGGATCTTAATGCCGCCAGCACCTCGGGTCGACTTATGGTCGTATCGAGTATGGGGCCTAAGATGCTGAGCTCAACATCGGGGAATATCGAGACAAAGGACTCAGACGGTGATATCGAAGCGGAATCTACCTCGGGCAAGCAGACATACGATAATATCATTGGATCTATCAATGCCAGATCCACATCCGGAAAAATGAGTATAGCTGATTCAAGGGGCATAATCGAGTTGCGGTCAAGTTCGGGCAACTTGAAAGGTGAAGGCGTCGCCGTTAC
Source organism: Spirochaetales bacterium (assembly GCA_018644745.1). The sequence goes on along the minus strand of JABGPX010000375.1, from coordinate 402 downwards.
CGGCAATTCATCGTTTCATACGAGCTCGGGGTCAATTGATATAAATTTCACAAACGATCTTGATGAGTTTACTATGGACTTAGAATCATCATCCGGCAAAATCAACGCGGGTAGAACGAGTGCAAAAGGCTCGGTTGTAACAGGCAGCGGCGCCATTATGATAAGGGGAGAAAGTTCATCAGGTAGGCAAAATTACCGATAAGGATTTCACCAACTGCGCCAAACACTATGATCTCAGGGAAAACGCCCAATAACAACACACCGGCGGCACGCTATTCCTTGTACGTCAGCCGGGTGCCCGCTCTGTGTAAAAACGAAACAAAGCTTTCTCCCATCCCGATTTTTTTAGCGTATCCGTACTTCCGAACAGCTCGAACAGTCTGCTTTTGCCACGATTTCATC
>JABGPX010000269.1 GCA_018644745.1 Spirochaetales bacterium | reverse complement strand
ATCGTATTACCGAAGAGTATTTTTCAGCCACCATTCTTATCCCGACAGTTCCCGGCGTAAAGGCTGCCGCAGTCTATAGCGTATTCACGAGAAATGAAGTTTTCCCCATTATTCGGGAGCTTCTTGTAGGACTACTCTCATTTCTTCTTATTACGGCTCTTCTCATCATTTTCTACCCGCAGCTAGCCAAGAAAAATGCTTCTTCAGCTTTCGCAGGTTCCGACGAGAACGAGACGGCGAACCGGTCGGACTTTGCTCAACAGGCCGAGGCCCCTCTCGGAACCGCCGAAGCCGCAGAACCGTCGAGTCCCGAGCCGGCCGCTTCACCCGCAGCACCGCCTGCTGCTCCGACCGTTGTGCCGCATGCCGCTCGTTCCGATTCGGTTGAGTCTGCTGAAAACGGCGGTCTGTATTCACCAAACAGCGAGCTCGGCTGGGAAGATTACCTGGAAGAGCGTCTTAGCGCCGAACTTAAAAGGGCCGCGTCTTTCGACCAGGATCTGGTGCTGCTTCTCGGTTCTGTAAGGGGCTTGAAGAAAAGCGACCCTCTATATATTAGTCTTTCTCAAACTGCGAGAGAGTTTTTCAATTTCCAGGACCTTTGCTTTGAATATGGCAAATCTGGAATCGGTGTTATTGTTCCAAATATTGATGTTGATCAGGGAATCGAACGGATAGAAAGTTTCAAGAAGCGGGTAGATGACCTGGTCACAGAATCAGGATCTTCTAGCAAATTTATCGCGGGCATCAGCGCGCGAAATGGCCGGCTGATAAGTGGAGACCGTATAATCAGGGAAGCAAGAAGTGCACTGAAGCGGGCAGATAAGGGGCCGGATCAGATCATCGGCTTTCGAGTCGACCCCGTAAAATACCGGAATTATATCGCGTCTAAGGCCACATCGAACCCAGACTAATCCACAAACGGAATTGGTGTAATTTGGCGATCTTTGGTCAGATGAGTATTTGAGAATATCGCACGGGCCTCTGCTAAAAGCCTTTTCAGATCATATTCGGTGTAACGAGGGCTATAATGAATAAGCCCCAGCGACTTTATGCCGCCGGCATCCCGGGCAATAGTACCAGCTTGTTTCGCAGTGAGGTGCTTTTTCTCACGAGCGCTTTCTTTGAGCTCATCAGTAAACATACCTTCACAGATAAGAAGATCTGAATCTTGAACTTCTTTAGCTATCGAATCAATATAAAGTGTATCAGTTACATAGCTGAATTTTCTGCCCGATCTTCGTGATCCGACAACATCAGATGACTCAACGTTTTTGCCATCGGAGTTCTCCACATTCTCCCCTGCTTGGAGTCGTGCCCACAGCGGTCCTTCCGGCACTCCGAATTCCCTGGCTTTCTCCGGATTAAATATACCGGGTCGATCATCTTCAACGAGACTGTATCCGAAGCAGGTTTTCGAATGCTGCAGCTGAAATGCATTTACTTTGTAGCCGTCGCTTTCAAAGACAATACCCGGATCGGTAAACTCACGTATGATAATCTCATAATTGATATACATATCGAGCACACTTCGAAATGACTCGACAACACTCCTGGTTTTCGGAGGCCCGATTATATAAAGAGGTTCCTCCCTATCGACCTGAGAAGATAGCATAAGAATGCCAGGTAAACCGGTTACATGATCAGCATGAGTATGAGAGATAAAGATTACGGATATTTTTTTCCACTTCAAATTAAGACGTCGAAGCGAAACCTGGGTGCCTTCACCACAATCAAATAGAAACAGATCACCTTCCCGCCGTAAAAGCACGGAAGTTAGATGTCTGCCCGGAAGCGGCATCATACCGCCGCATCCTAATACAAATGCTTCTAAATTCATGAGCTATGCTACTGCTAAAATGAGGCTCAGCCGACAACGCCGGCAGGCTCTTCCTTCAGAATAGGCGCTTTTACATGAAAAACGAGCTTTTGATTCCTTGCAGATGCGGTTACAAGACTGCCTGTTGGGCATTTCCCTTTGAGTATTTGCAGCGACAACGGGTCTTCAAGCTCCCGTTGTATGGCCCTCCGAAGAGGCCGCGCGCCGAATTTGGCATCAAATCCGCGATCAATAAGAAATTCCTTGGCGCTCTTCTTAAGCTCGATGGTTATATTCATTTCTAGCAGCCTGAGTCTTACTTCATCGATGAGAATATCAAGGATTTTAAGTACTTCCTTGCGATCGAGACTATGAAATACCACTATTTCATCTACCCTGTTGATAAACTCGGGTCGAAAGATTCTTTTTAGTTCATTCATCGCCGAAGCCCGTATTTCCGAATAGGACATGAGGCCTTCATCGGATTGAAAACCAAGGGCATTGTCCCGCGAAATCTCACGCGCGCCTGCATTTGATGTCATGATAAGAACGGTATTTCTAAAAGATACTTTATGACCGAGATTGTCTTGCAGTTCCCCTTCTTCCAGGACCTGAAGCAAAATGTTGAATACATCAGGATGGGCTTTTTCAATTTCGTCGAGAAGAACCACGCTATATGGTCGACGGCGGATTTTCTCAGTAAGCATTCCGCCTTCCTCGTACCCCACGTATCCTGGAGGTGCTCCTACAAGCCGAGATACGGTATGTTTCTCCATAAAATCCGACATATCAAGCCGAATAAGTGAATCCTGATTCCCAAATAGAAACTCAGAAAGTGTTTTTGCCAGCTCTGTTTTTCCCACCCCCGTCGGACCAAGGAATATGAAAGAACCCATGGGTCTTTTCGGCGAACTTAAGCCCGTTCGAGATCGTCGGATTGCCGCAGCAATTGCCCCTATAGCATCGTTCTGGCCTATTATCCTCTCATGAAGCTCTTCTTCTATTCGCAGCAGCTTTTCAGATTCCGACTCTGCGATACGGGCGAGAGGAATGCCGGTAATATTCGATATGATTTCCTGAATATCCTCTTCGTTTACCACATTTTTTTCATATCTCAGGCTTTTTCGCCACTCGTTCTTTACCGCTTCAGCTTGTTCTTTTAACCGGTGAACTGAATCACGGACCTCGATGGCTTTTTCAAAATTTTGAGTATTAACCAACGCCATCTTCTCATTGCTGAGCAGGTCAATCTGTTTTTCTAAATCTCCCATTTCCGGGGGCGGCACGCTGTTCTGGATGCGTTTATTCGATCCAGCTTCATCCATCAAGTCTATGGCTTTATCCGGCAGAAACCTGTCGGCTATATACCTGCTAGAAAGCCGGGCGGCAACTCTTATCGCTTCAGGTGTGTATGTTACATTATGATGTTCTTCGTAATTCCCTTTTATACCTTTGAGTATCTCAATGGTCTCTTCAACCGACGGCTGATTCACGAAAATAGGTTGAAATCGTCTCTCCAATGCCGCGTCTTTCTCGATATATTTTTTATACTCATTTAGGGTTGTGGCCCCGATACACTGCAGTTCGCCTCGCGAAAGAGCAGGCTTGAGCATGTTTGACGCATCGATCGCGCCTTCCGCACCGCCGGCACCTATGATTGTATGGAGTTCATCAATGAAAAGCATGACGTTGCCCGCGCCGGTTATCTCTTTCATCACCCTTTTGAGCCGCTCTTCAAATTCACCGCGGTATTTTGTACCGGCAATAAGAGAAGCCAAATCGAGAGTGAGTACCCTCTTGCCCATGAGTACATCAGGTGCTGTACCATCCACGATTTTTTGAGCGAGCCCTTCGACAATGGCGGTTTTCCCTACACCGGACTCACCGATGAGAACCGGATTATTTTTAGACCTTCGGGCCAAGATTTGAATTACCCGGCGAATCTCAACTTGACGTCCTATTACGGGATCAAGCTTCTTTTGCGCCGCGTACTCGGTAAGATCCCGGGCAAACTCGTCGAGAGTCGGGGTGGTTTTCTTGCCGGAACCGGGCTGGGTTTTTCTCTTCTGCCCCTGCTGAATACCGGCTTTTTTCTTCGGCTCGCCTTTCCCGCTGAGTTCAACGATAACTTCTCTAAGCTTTTCTACCGTAACCGATTTTCTAGCAAGATAACGGGATACCACACTGCCTGTTTCCTTCGCGGCGGCGAGTAAAAGATGCTCCGTTCCGATATATTCGTGACCAAGGGCCTTTGCCTCTTCGGTTGATTCATCAATGAGTTTCTTTCCCCGTTTTGACGCCGGTACATCCCCAAGGATAAAGCCGGAATGCTTTTTTGGTATGTTTTTTTCGATTTCCAGCTGAATTTCCACTGGATTTATGTTTACGCGCTGAAGAGCTTTGTAACCAAGCCCTTCTCCACCCTTGAGCAAGGCGAGAACAACATGCTCCGGTAACAGCTGATCCGAATGGAACCGTTTGGCCTCTTCCTGAGCAAAAATAGTAAGTATCCTCTGCGCCCGTTCTGTAAGGCCCTTGAACATGTATATCCCCCAATTACAGGCACCGCTCGAGAGTATCCCTCACGAGCTCAGCCCTCATCTGATCTATTAATTTAGTATCGGCACCAGTTTCATTACTGCCTATCAAATACTGTATATGCGCCTTTTGAGTAAGAAACAGCATCGCCGTAATCCTCTCAATCGGCGCCGCGAGAAGCCCGAGGGCGGCTCCAAACCGTATCGAAGCAAGAAGCTGAATCGCCTCAGAAGCCGAAAGCAGCCTGCAATGTGAAAGTATCCCCAATGCACGCATAACTTCGTCTTCCAGCTCTGTTCGCTGCTTCTCCAGCAGCTCCTCTCTTGCCTTCCTTTCATAATGTACCAATTGCGACACGATAGCATCAAGCTTTTCGATTAATTCTTTCTCCGATATTCCAAGACCGAGCTGATTTGAAATCTGATACAGGTCTCCCAGCGAATTTTCATCGTTCCCAAAAAAGCCTTTTACAGTCATTCCAACCTGTACAACCGCTTTCATAGCCTTTTCAATGATCGACGAACGAACCAAGGCCGGCAGGTGGAGCATTACCGAAGCTCTCAAACCGGTGCCGGTATTGGCCACTTCCGCACTCAAATACCCCCATTCGAGGGAAACCGCGTAGTTTAAGGTCCCTTCAAGGGATGAGTCTAAGGCATCAAGAGAATGCCAACAATCGACGAGACTAAGGCCCCCCTTCATGCAAGATATTCGTAAATGATCTATTTCATTGATCATTCCCGATATTTTCTGATCAAGCCTCATTATTGCGGCTTTATGATTATGTAGTGAGAACTGCTGTGTTATGTAATTCCGCTCCATCATCATTCGTCTTTCAGTCGGAGCAAGATCGCCTATCAAGCTCGTATCGTAGCCGCTGACCGATTCAATGTCTTGAAACGCCGACAAAATATCCGATTGAACCTCACTTTCCTCATCCGACTCGAGGAACATGGGAAAACGATGGGAAGAGAGGTTCCGCGACAACCGAGCTCTGCTTGAGAGAACAACATCATAGTTCGCGCCAACTTCCTGAAACCATCCCGGAGATTCTTCAATGCTGGTAAACTTAACCATCAACGACCTCATTGGGTTTCTCTATCGCGCTAATTTGATCACGAATTATAGCCGCAGTTTCGTAGTCTTCCTGATCTACCGCCTGCTCCAGCTGTGCCTTGAGGCGTTCGCGATCGATGAGAAGCTCCTTGTATGTGCGTAGTTTCGCAGGGAGCTTCCCCTTATGCCTACTGGCGCCGGAAAGACGCTTGAGCACGTTTCGTA
>JABGPX010000333.1 GCA_018644745.1 Spirochaetales bacterium | reverse complement strand
TTTAGTGCAGAAAGCCAGAGTATATAGTATGACTTCAAATCTAGAGCTCTTGCCTTAAGATCCAGAAGGTCAGCATTAGCCGAAGTGCTGTTCTCTTGAGAAGCATTTTGAGATGCCGCGTCGGCCAGCCTCTCTTTGTATCTCTCAATTTCTGCTTGCAGCGCAGTGATCTTGTCATTTAATACGCCCAAATCCGCATCAGTCTTGGCACCGGCTTCGATTTCTCTCAGCGAACGCTGATATGAAGCCAAAGCCTGTTCATAGCTTCGTTCCTTTCGATCAAATGCCTCAAGCGCCCGCAAATACTCTTCGTGGCTCCATTTCAGAAGTTTCAGAAGTTCCCGCTCTCTTTCTTTCAACTCGATGAGGGAAATTCTATATCCTGCAGCTTCTACTTTAAAGCTGCGCGGATAATCATTTACTACGATTTCAAATATCGCCAGAGCCTCTTCAAAATGTCCGAGCGAATACAACGATTCACCGATCCAGAAATAGCTGTTTGCACTGAAAACAGAAGATGGATGAGCGGAAACAAAATCCTCCAGAATCTGGATCGATTTCTCGTATTCTCCTTGAAGAAAAATAAGCCTTCCTCTCTGATACAGGCTTTCAACATGGTATTTATTATCAGGATATTCTCCCAGGAAGAATTCAAGATTCTTGCTGGCGTTCTCATATTGCCCAAGGGCCATATATGCTTTCGCGATCCAAAAATAACTGTCGCCATGGTACTCGGCCAAAGCAGAATCCAGAATGATATTCCGGAACTGGCGCAATGCTTCGTCGTATTGGGCCGTCCCGAAGGTCTTTACACCCTGATCAAGAAGGAAGCTGCCGCTTTCCTGTGCTGAAAGAGGGGCCGTTAGCATAAAAAGGATACATAAAATTCCGACCAGTCGATGAATACCTGTCAAGATCAGTCTCCTGTATATAATCTGATAGAAACACCTATCTCATTCTATACTTCGACGAAAGAAACTTCAAACTAAAGAATACTATTCAGGGCAGTTCTCATTTTGCACGATGAAACCCACCCTCACATATTCTGTCGATATGACTCCTAATCAATGGATCAAAATTAGGACTCCTCTACTATTCAGTCCTCTAAATTGCCTTTGAATATCTTTACTTCTTCTGCAGGGGTTTTTGAGGAAAAAAAAGCCGAACCTGAAATAAGCACATCAGAACCCGCTTCCCTTGCTGAAGCGGCTGTAATGCGGTTGATCCCTCCATCTACTTCAAGCATGAATTGATCTCCAGTTTTTTTACGCAGCTCCGCTAAACTGCTTACCTTTTTCAGACATGATTTTATGATCTCCTGGCCTCCAAAACCGGGGTTTACCGTCATGATCAGGATAATGTCAGTAAGATCTAATACTTCATTTAGGGCAGAAACCGGAGTTGAGGGGACAATCGAGATTCCCGGTCTGACTCCGGCATCCTTGATTAGCGAAAGCAGCCGATGAACGTGAACAGTGGCTTCAAGGTGAAAACTGATGTGGTCCGCACCGGCATCAATAAAATCCTCTACCATGGTCTCTGGATGCTCAACCATGAGATGAACATCCAGAGGAAGATCCGTATGCTTGCGAATATCCTTCACCATTTTAGGGCCAAAGGTTATTTGCGGAACAAATGAGCCATCCATTACATCGAGGTGGAGCCAATCCGCTCCGGCCTTCTCTGCGGTTATAATGCCATTTGAGATTTGCGAAAAATCCGCGGAAAGAAGAGACGCGGCTACTAGGGTATGATCATTTTGAGACATATATATTTCTATACCAGAATTAACAACCTGTTGCAATTATTGCGCGGAAGGCATGTTCAAAGCGGAGGCGGATGCATTGACTATTGGTCTTCAAATGGGATATCTTATTACCAGCGAAGGAAATGTTTGCCGATTGAGGTATTTCGTTTCGCGCAACTCTATTCAAACGGAAACCTAGAAGATTCTATCATCGTAATGAATGTGCAATCCCAGCAGAACAATGATATAAGCAATATGCTGAAAAACGCATATAACTTCATCAAGAATGGAGCTTTTGGAGCTGCTGGAGATACTCTTGAGAAGGCGCTTACAATCGACTTTGACAATGGTGAGCTTATCTGTGCGTTGAAATGCAATGGATTCTGGACCGAAAAAAATTCCCGTTATCAGGAGATTACGGATCCTTTCGAAAGCGGCGAATATCTCATAAAACAATGGAAATCTTTTCAGACCTTCCTTGAGCGCAATGAGGATAATTTCGAACAAGGTATTTTTTCCATCAAGCAGTGGGTTTTTGGGAAAGCTCTTGGCGATTTCATGACGCTTCTTGATGGTCCGACTGGAGGAGATCCTGAACTGCTGTTCAGAATCGGTAAGTGCTACAAAGGTAAGGGAAATTACAAGCAGGCCCTCGAATATCTGGAAGCAAGCAATCATCAGAAAGCGGATGATCCAAGAATTATCGCAGAATTGGCAGATTGTTATGCCTTCATTAATGAAACGAAAGCGGCGAAAGTATTTTTCCGAGAAGCATTTTTTCTTGATCCCCAAATCATTGAATTGGCGGATTTGGAATCGATGATGATACAGCGGCTTCTGGATAGTCTTCGAGAAATGGGATACGAATCTCCGGCGCTTTCGGAGTGGATTCCGGTTTACGGTGTACTTTACGGCATTTTCAATGTGAAACGCGAATTGCGTTCACTTGAATACGGCAAGCTCAAGCAATCTATTTTTACTCTACAAAGCCGTCTCGGCGAAGAAAATCAAGATAGTTATAAAACAGAGCCTCGATTGATTAACCGATATTTCTGGTTGATAGATCACTATATATCTTCCGGAGATAATCGGGAGAAAGTCGATGATGTATTACAGCGGATTAAAGAAATAAATCCTGCTGTCTACGATCACTATATAAACTAAGCAGGAGCATAGCACGATGTCTGAAGTACTATTAAAAGAAATTTCGGAATTGCTGAACGAAGAAAAATGGACCAGAGCGACACTCAACAGTTATACAATAAGCAATTTCAAAGATCTGGATGTGAAAATAGAAGAGGTCCTCGAGTCCGAGGATCAAGCTGAAGTTAAAGAGCTCTGCGATGAACATTTGCAGCATACGAAAAATAGTATTATCGGTCTGTATATTTCCGGCGTGCTTGCTCTATCCCGGCAGCAAATTGACGATTCCAATCTTGTTACGCTTATTACAATTTTCACTGATAATCATAAATGGAATATAGTTGAGTTTTTGTGCAAGAGAATTCTCCAATTTGGCGAAAATAAATTTGCGTTAAGAACTCTTGCGGAATCTTTCGACAACGAAAACGAAGATGATAAGAAATTTGATATTTGGGATCGATTGATCAAAGTTGATTATGAAGAAGCCGATATCGTGCGCCAGCTCGCGGATCATAAAGAAAGCCTTGGCGAAACCGCCGCTGCGATTGACTATTATAAAAAAGCAATTCACCGCTACACGAGCAAAAAACTATTTGCCCAGGTAAAAGAAATCTGGCATAAGCTTATCACTTACTGTCCTGAGGAAACCGATTTTTTCAATCATGTTGACTCAAAGATAGCGAAATCTATCAGCCCGGATCGCGCCTCTCAATTATTAGAGGATCTTTACGGGCACTTTAAAACAGCCAACGACTGGATAAGAGCAATTGGGATTTTGAAAAGGATTCTTGACTATGATTCTAAAAACCAATGGGCAAGAAAAGAAATTGTTGAATGCTACAAAGGAAGGTATTCCGAGCATAGCCATCTCGATGAATATATTCGGCTGTCGAATTTAAACCAGACCTGGCGAAATGTGCATGAAGCTATCGAGGATTTTGAAAAGCACATTTCTTTTGATGCTGGTAATTTTGTTTTCCACAGGACATGGGGTGTCGGCAGAATTTCTTCAATCGAAGATGACGAAATAGTAATTGATTTTGCCAGAAAGCGAGAACATTCTATGTCGCTCAAGATGGCCGTTAGCGCGCTGGCAAGTCTAACGAAAGACCATATTTGGGTACTGCGCAGTATTTGGCCTAAGCAAAAACTTCACGACAAACTGAAAGGCGACCATAAGTGGGGGCTAAGCACAATTATCCGCAGCCATGGAAACGCGGCCAATATGAAAACCATTAAGTCCGAGGTGGCTCCCGCAATTCTTACGCCTGGGGAATGGACGAGTTGGAGTACTGAAGCTAGAAAGATTTTGAAAACAGACCCTGATTTCGGCACGCTTCCAGATCAAGCAGATTATTTTGTTGTAAGGGAAACCCCTATTTCATATGAGGAAAAAACGTTCAACCGGTTCCGGGCAGAGAAAAACTTTTTCGGTAGGCTCAAGACTATGCAGGAATATTTGGCCGGTTCGGACCCGGAATCGGATTTCTTTGCGGAGATGTTTGACTACTTCACCGGCTTTCTGAAATCATTCAGCGTTGTTAATGAGATAGTGGTTTCCTGCTGGCTTCTTGTCGAGAACATCGTTGAGCAGTATCCCTTCCTAAATCCCGGCCTAGCTATATCGTTCTCGGAAATTTATGACCAGATTGAGGATGTCGAGGCACTCTTTACCGCGATAGAAGATGCGGAACTGCAGCATGATTTTCTCTTGAACGCTAAAGAAACCGAAGGATGGGCGGATGTTTTTGTTCGCTTGTTCCCTTATTATATGAACAAATACATCATAGATACGCTCATGGAAAACGGCGAGAAAGATAAACTCGCCGCGTTGATCAATACGGTGTTAGGTACATATCGGGAGTACCGCGCCGCTTTTATCTGGCTTGTCCGAACAATGCCTTTCGAATGGTTCAGCGATTACAATGTAACCTACGAAAAAATTCTTATAGGTATGATTCATCTTCTGGACATTACCCATCGGGAGATAGAAAATCGAAGAGATGTGAGTGAAAACCGCAAGCTTAATCGGGCGATTATGACCTATCTTTTTAAGGAAAAAAGGCTTGAAGAATATATCCTCGAGGCGGATGTAGATTCAATTAGCAGGATTTTTACTCTCATTGATGATGTTGGAGAGCTCGATCCATCGGCGAAAATTGAACTCAAACAGAAGATCATGGATAAGTATCCGGATTTCAGGTTCTTTGGAGTAGAGCTAAAAGAAAGTGTCAGTATGGGACTCCTTGTTACGGCGAAGAGCTATGAAGAGCATACCAAAGAGCTGCAGCACCTTCTTGATGTTGACGTGCCGGAAAATTCCAAAGAAATCGGCGTTGCTCTTCAAATGGGAGACCTTCGCGAGAATGCAGAATATAAAGCTGCTAAAGAAAAGCAGGAAGTATTGAACGCTACAGCTGCCAGAATGAAGGACGAGATCGAGAAGTCGCAGATTTTCGATGAGAAGGATGTTGATACTTCAAAAATCTCGTTCTCGACGACGGTTACTCTGCAAAATGAAACAACTTCAGATGTTGAGGAATACACTATTCTCGGACCATGGGAGTCCGACCCTTCCAGCAAAATAATCTCCTATCTTTCACCATTTGGGAGTGAATTGTGGCATCATACAATTGGAGAAAAACTCGAATTTACTATAAATGACAGAGAACACGTCTATACTATTAAAGGAATAAATTCATACAATATTGAATCGACCAAATCCTGAAGAGGAAGGTCCTAATGAAAA
>JABGPX010000182.1 GCA_018644745.1 Spirochaetales bacterium | reverse complement strand
TTTGCTCTGCGGGAAAACCGGATCGTGATCAGCCGATTCAATCAGCATCGGCCGCGGCGCGATAAGCCCTGCGAGGTCGGCCATTTCGCCGAACCGGCTCAATCCGGGGACGAAATTACATGGACAATGAAACATCGCCAGAATACTGTCGCGAAAGGTGCAGAAGTACCCGCTCACCACGCAGGCTTGTATCCGCGTATCGAGACAAGTGGAAAAGAAGGTGTGCAAGCCGCCTCCTGAGATCCCCATAGCGCCCAGTCTCTTCGCATCTATATCTTCCCTCTTGAGGAGATAATCTATCAGCCGCTTCCCGTCTCGAACGCGGAGTCCGATCACCGACCCACCCATGTGAGTAGCTAAGGCTGCGGTATGTGCACAGGTAGTAGGCTCCTCCTGACCGCCGAGGGAATCCAAATAGGAGAAATCCGTTTGCCGCTCTCCAAAGCATGAGATTTCCGGCGCGGCGACCGCGAAGCCCCGTCTACACAAATCAATCGCAAAATCCTTGTGATATCCATCCGGAGACTCCCGCTCTTCCCCGTCTTCCCATAGACCGAGAATATCTTTCACGCCGTATCCATGGCCGTGAAAAGCAACGACCACCGGAGGAGGCGCCTGGAGATCTTTCGGCACAAGCAGGTAGACAGGCATGCGGGTAAAATCCGAGGTCGAGAGAACAATCTTTTCCCGGGTATAGAATCCTTTGTCCACCAGCTCGACTCTCGCAGCCTTCGGACTATGCACGGATTCCTGAAATCCGATAACTTTGTTCAGAACACTTCGCGTCCGGGATTGCCACTTCTTTGCTTCAGATACGGTCGCCGATCGGAAACCAAATTCCGCCTTGCCCGGATTATAGCTTTTCCACAGTTCAAACGCCGGCTGAAGCGCTTTTTGCTTTCGAGGATCGAGGTTTTTTGTACTCATAGTGTATCCGATTCTGTGGATTCAACGCCGAGAGAAGGCATTTGCACCGCGTTTTTCCGTCGGGCGAAACATCCCTTTTCCATGGAATATGGAAACCGGTCCGCCGGCATCGATACAGTATTGAGCCGGTCCAGCAATGATTTATCAAGTATCCAGTTTGTCGCTTTCAAGTTTTCCTCGAGCTGTACTCTATTCCTTGCGCCAACAAGTGCGGATGTAATGTACTTCTGCCGTATCAGCCAATTGATTGCCACCGCCGCGGGGGATCTACCCACATCCTGTGATACATCATTCAAGGTGGCTAGAATTTCATCAGCATTTGGCGCGAAATAGTTCCGCGGAAATACCAGCCCTCCCGCAGATCTTGTTCCATCAATAGAACGCTGGCCTGGTTTATATTTGCCGGACAGGAACCCTCCCGCGAGAGCCCCCCAGGCAACCATGCCCAGGCCCTTCTCGCTGCACAACGGCACGACTTCATCGTCAAGATCCCTGGTCACGAGGTTATAGAGACCCTGGTAGCAAATAAACCGGGAAAGATTCTTTGAATCGCTGGTCCATAGGCCTTCTGTGAGCCGCCAGGCTTCGTAATTGCTGCAGGCCGGGTATCTGACCTTTCCCTGACGAATCAAGTCTTCAACAGCACGAAGCATCTCATCCAAGGGAGTTTGAATATCGACATGATGTATATAATAGATATCCACATAATCGGTCTGCAGCCGTCTTAAGCTGTCTTCGATTGCTCTGAGAATATGGGAGCGGGACATGCCGGAATCATTTGGTCCGGTACCCATTGGATTAAAGAACTTTGTCGCGATTATGTTATCCGATCGTTTGCCTTTCAGGGCATTACCAAGATCGATTTCAGATTGCCCGGCACTATATGAGTTGGCTGTATCAAAAAAATTCACCCCGGCGTCTATGGCCATATCTACCATCAAAGAAGCTTCATCGGATTCGGTGTCCTTTCCAAAGGTCATAGTTCCAAAGCAGTATTCAGAAACCTTCAATCCGCTTTGACCAATGTTCTTGTATTCCATAACTCCCCTCCTCATCAAACCAGTCTACTTAACCCTCATTCTACCGTAATTTTACTCGCAGCATCGACCCTTGTATTGTCGTCTCATTGAAATTCCCGTACCCTCTATTAAGGAAATACAAATGAGAAAAGATCCAATCAAATCAGAGTTGAACATCTTCGGGGGAAGAGTCCTCGATCGCGAGGATCTAGGCACAGATCCTGAAGTTTTTTTATCTCGACTTTCGGAATCAATCGTCAGATGGCGAAAAGACGGTACGAAAATCATTTGGCTGAACCTTCATATAACCATCGCAAATTTCATTCCGATAGCAGCCGCTTTAGGTTTTATCTTTCATCATGCAGAGGAAGATAGGGTAGAGATGACTCTATCGCTGCAGGCGAATTCCCATATTCCCCCATATGCGACCCACTATATAGGCGCCGGCGGAGTAGTGCTCAAAGATCCGGAGACCATGCTGGTCGTAGCGGAGCGTTACCGAAGAGGCGGACAACGCCACTATAAACTGCCCGGAGGGGCGCTGCACAAAGGCGAACATATACAGGACGCTGTTACCAGAGAAGTTCGAGAGGAAACTGGAATTGAATCACGCTTTATTTCTCTTAATTGCTTTCGCCATTGGCATGGGTACCGGTATAACAAATCGGATATTTATTTTGTGTGCCGTCTGCAGGCCCTTACTTTCGATATCGTTCGCCAGGAAGATGAGATAGAAGAATGCCTTTGGATGCCGGTCGAAGAATACCTGAACCATCCCGATGTCCACGCGTTTAACAGGAAAGTAGCGAGGCAAGTTCTCTGCAGCCCCGGGCTGATACATGACCCGATCGAAGGTTATGGCACCCCTGATAGTCATGAAATATTCATGCCTGAAGAATGAGGGCCCTAGCAAGGTTTTTCACGCCGATGGTCGTCGTGACCGCAGCGGCCAAGCAGAACAATCAGAGCAAAATATTGTTGGTACGTTATTATTCAATAGAATTAGTAATATATTTAGCCTGACAAATTTTAGTAATATGGAGTTAATTATGAAATACGCAGGTTCCATTGAAATCGATAAACCCATCGAAATGGTGACAAAGCTTTTCGCAGATTCTACATATTTAAAAGAATATCAAGATGGATTTGTAAAAAAAGACCTGATGAGTGGGCAACAAGGAAAAGAAGGCGCTATTTCCAAAATGTATTATAAATATGGGAAAGCAGACATGATTTTGATCGAAACTATCGTACTGAATAAGCTGCCGAGTGTATACGAAGCACATTATCATCATAAACACATGGATAATACAATGAAGTGTCATTTTACGTCTTTGGATACTAATCGAACCAGGTACGAGTATGAATATGAGTATACGCGAATCAATTGGATTATGCCTAAACTGATGGCGATTTTATTTCCCAACATGTACAGAAAGCAGGGAGAAAAGTGGATAAGCCAGTTTAAGGAATTTGTGGAGCAACAGTAATTACGCTGAAAAAATGGGTAAGCAGTCGGTACTTCGGAATATAGAAACCAGAATCCACATCTACCGAACCGGGGCCGCTCAGAACCCGAAAAAGATAGGGCGGTATTCCACCGGTTATCATAAAAACCAGGGCTCTCAGGTAATCTTTGTTGGGGAGATATTTCAGGATTCGCTGATCTTTCCTTCTCTATGTCGGAGCCTGGACCTTTACCTTACGAAAATCCTTCCTGGTTTTCTTGGTAACGGTTATTGTCACTAAAAAATTAAGTAATGGTGCCATCCACAAAATATCTGAAAAAATACTGGTTGCTCTATAAAGGGCATAATCGGATGCCGTGGCGAAGAGACGTGCCCGGGCGCTTTTCCTTGTATTATTTAACCCTTATAAATGACATGCAAGGTGTCAAAATAACCCTTGAAAAAAACACTTTATTAATGCT
Source organism: Spirochaetales bacterium (assembly GCA_018644745.1). The sequence continues at coordinate 1,784 of JABGPX010000182.1, read as the reverse complement.
AATGGCCTTCGGATATCGATTTCGGCCTTTGGCTACTGGAAGATGAAGTTTCTCTCCTCATATCCATAGACCGTCAATAGTCTTGCAAAGTTACTTCCGACACTCCTTTTTTCTTGCAGAAACCTGTGGGATTGGCTAAATAGGCCATTCGGAAAACCGCCGCCCGTTATTAATAACGCCGGTCTATTGGAGCTTATATGATTTATTTTGGACAGCAATGACGACATCTCTTCATTCAATGGTGATGTACGCAGGGGCATTACTAATCCTTTTCTGTATATGGCTCCCCGTTCCAGGATTATTCCGAATCGTTCACGCCTCGTAGATCTTAGTTTTAAGTTTTAGCCGGTCAGTGTTGAAAATAAACCTGTAGCGTCCACTGTTTGTGTAAATCTTTATGCTGTCACTAGCAGCTTCAATTGAGCGGATACCGGGGTGATGCCTTTTCTGCGCGCCGTTTTGCCAAATAACCTGCGGGCCTTCGACGATAGTAAGGTCGGACGAAGGAGCTACAGGAGCCTTCAGCACTGCCTCGCTACCGGGGGGAACCTGGATCAGCATAACCAGCCCCTCCCCGGATTTCTCCCATCGGCTTATAACCGTGCCGTTCGCGGTTTTCATTCTGTCGTAAACCCACGTCAACCCATCGGGAATAAACGGAGCAATTTCCAGCTTTGTAAAACCAGGCTCAATTTCGTCCTGACGATAGTAGCCGGGGCCTTTTATGCCGGCCAGGTCGTTGTGAAAGAACTTATCGATGGTAGCAAACATGCTCATGCTGTCGGCGTCGCCAACCTGACCGATAGGGCCGGACCAACTCTCCCAAATCGTGCTTGCTCCGCTTGCGATCATGTATCCCCAACCTGGATAGTCGGTCTGATTAAGCATGTCGTACATCAATTGCCCGTAGCCTTCGTGCGCCAGAGTCTCGATCATGCATGTGGTTCCGGTGTTTCCGGTATGATGGCGGCCGTCGTAATTCTTCTGAATGTCCTCAACCGTGTTCTTGAGGACTTCCTCTCTCTGCTCCTCGGGCACGATGCCCAGGGAGAGAGCTATGAAGTTCGCCGTCTGCGAGCCGGAGACGTAATTGCCGTTTTTTGAGTCGAACCACCTTGCATTGAAGGCTTCCTTTATTCGGTCGGCGAGAGAGCGGAACTCTTTCGAGTCTTCATGATGTCCCAGGATCTCCGCGATTCGGGCCACGCAGCAAACACCGCGGTAGTAGTAGCCGGTCCAGACCAGCTCTCGAGGAGTTTCGGTGGATATAAACTCGTCCTGTCCGGGAGCCGGACCCGGGAGCATATGGTCGCCGTAGTGGCCTTCTATAAGGATGCCGTTCTCTTCAGCCGCTTGAAAATACCGCACCTGCCTTTTCAGTCCCCGGTAGTGATCCTTCAGAAACGAAACGTCTCCAAAATACTGGTAAAGGTACCAGATAAGTATGGGATAGTTCCCACCCCAGGCCGGATCGATCCCATGGCACCTCAGGTAATCCGGTGCAAAATCCGGTACGGACCCATTGACCCGTTGCGCGTCCCTAAAGTCGTTGAGCCACTTACGCCAGAACAGGGGCATATACAGGCGGGAAAAAAGGGTGCCCGTGATGGTGGCAGGATCTGTCCAACCCCAGTGCTCACGATAGAGGCAGTCCAACGGGATACCGAAGAGCTGATTCGTCATTGTTCTGCGGACCGCCTGGTGAATTCTGTTGAGCATCGGATTTGAGCACTCAAAGCCCCCTGAGAGATCGACGGAGTTGTAGATTTTTCGACCGGTGATGT
>JABGPX010000389.1 GCA_018644745.1 Spirochaetales bacterium | reverse complement strand
TTGGCACCAAGCTCGCCGGTTAGTTTTGAAAGACCGTCGGCGTTGATGTCTACTAACACCACGGTTGAACCTTCTTCGAGAAAGGCCTTAACCACCGCGAGGCCCATCGTGCCGGCCGCTCCGGTTACGAGGGCTGTTCTATTTTCTGAATGCATCTGATTTCTCTATGCGTACTTGCGAGTAATAGTCCATATGCTGGCTAGTACCACCAGATCTATACAGAGGGGAGTAACCCACACCAGAAAGTCCGGTTCGAAAATATCATCGACGATATAAACCATTACAATACGAATTGCCCAGATAATGAAAACCACAATGGTTGAGAGAAAAAGAATTTTCGTATCTACGGACAGAAAAAGGGCCGCTGCAATCAGAGCACCGGAAGCCATGAGAAGGATGGAGAATATCAAGTCGAGGGTATCTGACTTGCCGCCGAATGTCCTCGAAAGAGTTCTCACTACTTCATTCCACTTAGAATTGTAAACAGTAATTCCGAACAGACCGTTAAAAAAGAGTGCCAAGCCCGTGGCGAGTTGCAGAAGGGCTCCCGAACCGAGACTTGCTTTTGATTTTGCCATTAAATTTCTCCTGATCAGATTGATATGTGATGCGTAAGAATACCACTCGATTCCTACACGGTCAAATGATAGACTACCCCGCAAAGGATAATATATGTCAGGCAACGTACTGAAAAATCGTTGGTATGAAACCGGCGGATATCGAGATCTACTCCGCATGGCCTTCCCGCTTTTACTCTCGACCGGGGCGTCATCAATACTGCATTTCATCGACCGAATGTTTCTTACCTGGTACTCGCCGGTGTCTATTGCCGCGGCCATGCCTGCAGGAATACTCAACTTTACCTTCATGAGTCTTTTTATCGGTACCGCCGGCTATGTCAGTACCTTTGTCGCTCAGTACCACGGTGCTGAAAAGCCGAGTAGGATCGGGCCAAGTCTCTGGCAGGGTCTCTACATCGCATTATTGGGCGGCGCGGTAATTTTCCTCGTCTCCTTTGCTTCGGGATCAATTTTTAAATTCGTCGGGCACGATTCCGCGGTACAAGCCGAGGAAGCTCTCTACTTCAGCATATTAAGCAAAGGCGCGCTGTTTCCGATAGCGGCGGCGGCATTCTCCGGGTTCTTTGCCGGTCGCGGAGACAATTGGCCGGTTTTATGGGTAAATGTTTCTATGGCGGTAGTAAATCTCATATTGGATTACCTTCTCATTTTCGGCAAAGCAGGTTTGCCGGAACTTGGTATTCGCGGAGCCGCAATTGCTACGGTAATCGCCGGTGCGGCATCCTGCCTGTTTTACGCACTTATTATATTCAGAAATAAATACAATAATATCTATCATACAAGAAAAGGATGGCGCCTCGACCGCAAGCTCATCACCCGGATATTCCGCTATGGATTGCCCAGCGGTGTTCAATTCTTTATCGATATATCCGGTTTCTCGATTTTCATTCTCCTCGTCGGGCGAATCGGCATGGACGAACTCGCTGCGACGAGTATAACCTTCAACATAAATACCCTGGCTTTTATGCCTATGATTGGCTTTGGTGTCGCCATCTCTGTAGTGGTCGGACAGTTTCAGGGAAAAGATCAGCCCGAATCAGCCGAGCGAAGTGTTTACTCAGGTGCCCACATATGCTTCCTCTACATGATTGCGGTTGCGCTGACCTATGTGCTGATCCCGCAGATCTATATCGGTGCGTTCGCAGCCAAGGCCGATCCCGCGGAATTCGCCGCGATTCGGCGCTTTATTACCACAATGCTGCGCTTTGTAGCGGTCTACACCGTATTCGACACGATGAACATCGTTTTCGCATCCGCTTTGAAGGGAGCCGGCGACACCCGATTTGTTATGATCATGATTATTATCCTGTCGGTCGGCGGTTTGACGCTTCCGGCGATTCTACTGATCGCTGTTTTCAACACTGGAATCTGGTCAGCATGGTATCTGATGTCCGGTTATATCATAACCCTGGCGTTCTGCTTTCTCCTGCGATTCCTGTCCGGAAAATGGAAAACTATGAAAGTGATCGAGCGCGGCGAAACCGCAATATCCATCAACTATCCGGAAGTGCCAACGCCCGAATCAGAAGTCTAGCTGCTTTCAGATTCGCCCATACCGTTTATCCTGTTCTCCAGAGCGCTTCTAAATGGAACCGTAACCCCGAAAATGAGTATCATCGAGTAGAGGAGTGTAATCAAAGCAAGGGCGAGATTTGGCCCGATCTGGGTTGCATCCATCAACATTGCCAGTATTGAGATGAGGCCGATCAAAGATGTTATAAATCCGATAAGCATCAGGCAATTCTGGAATGCCCGGAACAGTCTTATTCCAGTCTCCAGTTCCTTTTGAGTCGCGGCAACCCCATGAAATGCAACGCTAAAAGACCTTCCGAACACAGATAGCCCGAACATGGAGATTATCAGCAGCGCCGGAGTAAAGATAACTACGATAAAAGCAGGCAGCGAGATAAATGCGCCAAAGTCTGCGCCGGCGGACAGCACGGCGACCGCCATCATACCGAGACTCAACAACAACCCAATAAAATAACTCTTTTTCATTTCTCTTTTCCTCCAGATAATCCTTCTCTATATAAATCCCCGGCTTCCAATAGAAACCCGGTTATTTTCTGATTTACGTCATATTGGGCAAACACCGTGTCGATTGATTGAGACAAAGTCGTTGCCTTGCCCGCGGTCGACGCGAGCAGCAGGATGACACCGGCGGCGGCGGATGCCAGCACGACACGACGCAGAGTTATCTGCAGCATACCCATAGCCCGACCTTGAGACGGAAGTTCGGGCGCCGGCGGGACGCAGACCCGATCTGCTTCCCGCGCAAAGTAGTCGCGGATTATCCGCGCTTCGCGATCGGGTACTCTTGTCTTTCTTTCAGACACTTTTGGTCCTCTCTTTCACTCTGTAAATTCTTACGAATCCTGTGAACCCGATACTTCAGGGTGCCGACAGGAATATTCAATACCCTCGATATATGCCGATACGGCATCTCTTCATAAAATCGCAGCAATGCTATTTGCTGATCTGACGGCGAAAGCGACCGAATAAGCCGATCCGCCGCAGACATAGATTCAGCTTTCAGGAGATCTTCTTCAGGCAGCGGGTACATACCCGGAAGGCTGTCCAGATTCGTTTCGCCTGTAGTCTGCGGCTTATTATACCGGGCTCGCAGCAGGTCGAGGCAGTGATTCCTGGCGATGGCGTACATCCAGGTACTCACCGCATAGTCTGGCCGATACTGCGGAAGCCGGCGGAACACTTTCAACATTATTTCCTGCACCGCGTCATCAAGTTCCTCAAAATCGACAAACATATGCCGGATAAATAGATGCAAACGGGGGTAATAGAATAACCACAAATCGTTGAATAATGATTTGCGCGCAGCTTGACCCATGCGAGCTTGTGTAAATAACTGTGTGCGTGTTGGACAGGTCACCTCTGCTTTCATCTATAGATATTATACGCGGTGTATCGCAGAAAGGTTGGGGTGAGGAGAAAAATTATGCAGGTATTGTCTATCGATCAGGCGATCAAAGATATGCTTTTTTTCAGTTTGAGGAGATGCTTATCAAAGGTTTTCAACGGCGCTTGAAATCTCATCGCCAGTTCAAGGTAACTGGCATCGTAGTAGCTTAGGTCGTGCTCTCTAGAAAGCGCTAAGATATGCTGCCGCACTTGCGGATCCGAACATGCATAGGTAATAATCGGCAGCTGCGAAAGGTAGCTGTTTGCCTTTTCCGAGTCGGCCTGTGATACCTTCCCTCTTTTTCCCGCCGTGATCATACCATTGCCCAACTCATACCAAAAAAGCTCCGGAACAAAGATCTGACCGTTAAGCGAGATTGTTTCAATAAGAATGTCCTCCACACTCTTTCCCTCTTCATCAGCCAACAGCAAAGCAAGGGCCGCAGAGGCATCCAGAACAACGAGGGGAAAGCCCATTAACGCTCCCTCCCGTCATCTCGATATTCGAGTATTTCGCTGATATTGACCGAACCCGACCGCAACTCTCGTATTTTAACGAGAGCCTCAAGCGCATTATGCCGGGACAAGCTTTCTTCCTGTCGGAGCACGGCAACGGGTTTGCCTCGGCGGCTTATTCTAACCTCGGCGCCTTTCTCCACCTCATCCAGCAATTGGCTGAGATGGGTTTTTGCGTCGAAAGCACCTACTTCTATGGTTTTCATATACAAATGATATTATAAAACAACCAGTTGGTCAACCAGTTTACACTTGATCTTTTGACAAACCATGACTTTGCCTATCCGCATTTATGGAGTTATTATAGTAGAGAATAAAATAAACGGAGCAGCTAAATGATAAAACTAGCCTACGAAAAAGGTACACCTGCAGCGGAATACATCGAAGATTTAAAAATATACAAAGCCACAGTCAGATCCCTTATAGGGAAGGCCTCTGCAGATAGTACGCATATACAAGGATTGATAAAAGCCGCTGCCTGTCACGCCCAGCCGGTTCGAGCGACAGTTATGACAGAGGACTGGTGCGGAGATTCGGCATGCAACATGCCGGTTCTTGCAAGGCTTTTTGAAGGCGCGGACATCCAGTGCACGGTATTTCATGGATCGGACTATCCGGAACTCAAGAAATACTACGAAGATTCCGGCGACGACCATATCCCGGTTATATCAATCTGGGACGGGAATGGAAAAGAAATTGGACGCTGGGTAGAACAGCCCGAAGCTATCGCGTCGCTCAAAGACGGGTGGGAGAACGAGCGCCCCGAGTTTATGGAGCTATATCAGCAGAAAGACAACGACAAGGTAGCCGAAAGAAAGTTCGTAACCCTTTATCGTTTATTACTCGAAGAGATGGCCGGATGGTATAGCGGCGGTCTGTGGAAAGAAACTACTCGAGAAGTTGTGGAGTCAATCCGCCCGGCGGACGCTTAGACCAGGCCTTTAAGCTTTTCCGGGGTTGCTTCGCCGAGAAGCATTTTGCAGATATTCTTATATCCTATCTTTCTATGCTTTCGGAACAATTCGGCCATGGCGGCGTACGATTCCGAATTCTGCTCCTTGAGCTGATTTAAATCGGTCTGCGCTGCTTGAAGTTCGGATAATTCTGCGACTGAAGGCATATTCATTCTCCCTTGGTCGATTGATTCAATTTTCCTGAGAGCGTACATTACTCCAACGGTTAGATAAAGAGCCTGACAGCCTAGCAAGCTTCCGGGCAGCAGAGGAGAAAGCCATTGCCGACCAATTCCGAGCATTTTTTACCCATGAGTATCGAGGAAATGAACCATTTAGGATGGGAAGAACTCGATTTTATCATGATAAGCGGCGACGCCTATGTTGATCACCCATCTTTCGGCATTTCCCTTATTGCCCGGCTTCTAGAGAATGACGGATTTCGAGTAGGTTTTGTCGCCCAGCCGGATTGGAAAAACACAGGGGATTTTACCGCTCTCGGCCGGCCCAAACATGGCTTCTTCATCACTGCCGGAAACATGGATTCCATGGTTTCCAATTACACAGTAGCCGGGAAGCCGCGTAGAAACGATGTGTTCTCGCCCGGAGGTATAGGCGGAAACAGGCCGGATCGGGCGACATCAGTTTATTGTAACCGGGCAAGAGAATCCTTCAAATGCACGAATATCATCATCG
>JABGPX010000517.1 GCA_018644745.1 Spirochaetales bacterium | reverse complement strand
CCAATCGGAAAAAAAGGATCATCAAAAGTCACTTTCAGCCTTGTGAGCAGTGGTTATTCGGCCTCCAGAACGGTGTCTATAGGTAAAGTCACTCTGGAAATGCCCGACGGCAGCACGCAAGAGATCCTAACGGGAAGTTTTAAAATCGATATCAATCCCGATGAGTCGGTGAAGGTAACACTTCCGGTTGATTTTGAAAGCATTCCGGATTCCGGCGGCTATACCGGCACGATGGTTTTTTCATTTGACGGAGATACATCCTTTTCTCCCGCCGCTTCAGATGTAAGCTATAAAGTAAAAGGATTTGTCGGCAATAATATATGGATAATCCCGGCGGGCCTCGTCGTTCTTGCCTTGCTTGGCCTACTCGGATTCTTCATTCCCCGCCTTCTCGCCGGCGGCGGCCGTATTGCCTTTACCTGCGTCATCGATGACGGCACTGTCCGTAAACGTCAGCAGAAATTGAAATATTCCGGAAAACTCTATTTGGTTGAAGGAATGATGGGACTCACGCTCATTGAAAACCCGGGTGAAGAACCTGCCGCGGAAGTTACGGCTGACGGAATGGGACTCCATCTTAAAATTCTTGATGAGGAAGGATATAGGCCATCGGAACCGATTCCGACCAATGTCATGGACCAGGAAATTGTGCTCATAAAGAAATACGGGAAAAAAGCAAAGATTAGATTTCTAAAGCCCTAACATGGACTCGTCTGTATTTGATACTGCTATCGCTTTTATACGCCGAAATGAGAACTTTGTAATCACGGCTCATGAAACACCTGACGGAGACGCTGTCGGTGCGGAAATTGGAGCCTACAACTCACTGAGATCTCTTGGGAAGAACGCAAAAATAATTAATGCGGATCCGACACCCCGAATTTTTGAATATATCGATAGCGAACAGGTAATATCAAATCTCTCCGATGCCGCCGCTGTTCCTCAATCGCTTTCGGACTGGTGCCTGCTCATTCTCGATTCTAACGATATCAACAATATCGGAGCTATCAGGGAAGTGATTCTTGAAAATGTGAGCGAATATTTCATTATAGATCATCATGAACAAGATGTATCGCTCAGGAACGGAAATCTTATTGTCGCGCAGGCCTCCTCGACATGCGAAGTTCTTTACGATCTCTTCAAAGGCCTCGGTGTTTCCTACGACCTGCCGACTGCAATAGCGTTATTCTCCGGGATTGTGTACGATACTGGTTCATTTATTTATCCGAAAACCAGCATAGATACCTTCAGAATTGCCGAAGATTTAGCGAGAATCGGAGTAGAACCCAATTATGTCTACAGCAAAATGTATGAAAGTAACACGGTATCTTCCCTCCTTCTTCAATCCCTCGTCCTGTCTACACTTACGCTTCACTACGACGATCAGGTAGCCGTTCAGAGACTGACAAGTTCGGCCCTCGAGACATCTGGAGCCCCGTTTGAAGAAGCGCAAACATTGATTAATGTGCCGCTTAAAAGTGAGCGTATTAAGGTTTCTATTTTTTTTAAAGAAAACATGGAGGGAATACTTCGCTGCTCTATGAGATCCAAAGGAAACATCGATGTTGCAAGTATTGCTAAGCAGTATGGCGGAGGCGGCCATAAAACCGCCGCAGGATTCAAAAGCCGTTTTCCCCTTGAAGAGATAGAAAAAAAAGTGTTAGAAAACGTCAGGCGATTTTTTCTTTAGCGCCGGATTGGTTAACCTGTGAAATTCTATAAACTATTGCCTCCGCTATTTCAGATTTCATTGTTTATTGTCCTTTGTGCGGGATGCTCGCCCAATAACGGCACATCTGCCGGCAAATCAGACGCTGAGGTCTATACGGATTCCTCTTCGACTCTTGGAAGCGCGGAGGAATCAAGAATTGCTTCTTTCGGATCAGATGCTGTTCCGGGTATGAAAATACCCTTGGCAAGAGGTATGACCCTCGTCGGACTGGACAATGAGAATTTTGATCTGGAGAGGAATGAAGAGCAAGTTATAGCTTTAAAAGATTCTCAAAATCCGGATTCACCAATCAAAGTTCAGGTCGCCGCGTATGACGGGGTTTTGGAATCTTATCAGATGGTATTTGAATCCGAAACATCCGCGGTAAACCCAAAAGCTTTCGCTTTCACATTTCTTGATATTGTGGGCGATCACAATATAGAAATTATCTGCCGCGGAATGGATGCTGAGGGTCGGCAAACTTTGGATGTTTTCCATCGTACAAACGCGCCGACCGGATTTGGACTTTATTTCCGTAGCATTTTCTCAATAGCCCTCAACGGAGCGATTGAGATCAAGGAACTCAATCGCGAAGGACCTTATCAGGTAGGGGTTGCGGACGGCGTGAGCTTTCCGATTATCACCCAATCTCCGGATGAAGAATCTGAAAACACTATGGACCTTGTCGAACGCACATATTATTGGCTTTTTTCCGAAAATGCCTATGTAATTGGAAATGTTGAGAAAATACCGGGGAAGGACATAGAACAGAAGCAGCTCAAAGAGCTTTTCTGGAAAAATGCAGCCGCTTTCGCGGAATTTCTGCAGGGCAATTGGTATCTGGTTGATGAAGGTTCAGGTGGAGATATTTCCATTCTCAATTTTGACGAAAGAAGAAAAACTTTCACTTTTTTTTCCGGCGACCTGCAGGAATCTTACAAATGGGAGCTCACGACCAAATTGGTGTATAATCGGGTCGTAATAAAGGGAATCAATGAGCTTGTATCATTCATCAGCAGACAATTTTCAGTCCAAGTAATCGACCTGGATACTATAGAGATTCGCCCGACGGACCCTGCGCAGGGCACATATCAGCGTTTGCCGGCACATATGGCGGAAGCCTTGTCTTCCCCTTCCGCGGACAATCGGGAAATCCCGCAATTGTCCGGGTTTTATTTCAGTGACGTAGGAAATGAGCTGTATTTTGAAGACAGCTACTTTCAGCTCAAGGAAGGTGACGCCATTGTACAAGGCGGATATGCAGTTTACTTTGCCGGCAGCCAGGTATTGGAACTGAGAGTTCTCAATAATGCAGGACTTGTGGTAGAGAGCCGCCGTTACAAGATAGATTTCTCCCAGGAAATGCAGGAGGACAAAGTATATCGAACGCTCTATCTTGTCCCTGGTGTTGTTGGTATATACGGCTTTGAGGCCACTGAAGACAACTATATACAGTATGAACAAATCGAAGCAGTAAATACCGAGGAATAGCAGCGTTTAAATATGCTAGTTTAATCTGAAATACGAAAACCTTCGAAACCTTTATCTTTTAGCTTCAGAATAAGGTCATTGGATTCTGCCGCGGGAACTTCGACAATAACAACCCGATAATAAGTACGGCTGTTTACGTGAACCACCTGTACTTCGGATGCAAACCCCGCGTCTTTTAGGTCCTTTGATGCGAAATCAGCGTTTTCCCGCACCGAAAAAGAACCGGTTTGAATGCTTACAAATTCCGGACCGCTTTTATCGGCACCCCCGTCGGAAACCATCGCGTCCTCAACATCACCATCAGGTTCAATATCCCTTTTTTCAGAAGGAAGAGTCTCAAGGAAACTCGATGGGGAAGGCAGTGAGTCAACAAGACCCGAAGCAAGCGCCGCTTCAGGTGAATCCGGATATATTGCCATGAGCAGCTCCTCAGCCTTACCAGACAGGCTTTCTTCCATCAAATACCGCCCTAACTCAATTATCCAGAGCAGCGCGGCCGGAGAGATCCTTGCCGGATCCCGGGTAACCATATTTCTCGCCGTTTCCAAAGCTTTATCGTTCCGCTCCGAGCGGTAATATATTCGGGACAGGAGAAGCTCCGCGGAAAACCGGATACTCTCTATGTTGCATGTTTCTTGTATACCACGGGCCTGCGCCTCTGCGTTTCTGTACTCGCCCAAGTCGTAAAGAAGATTTGCCGAAGCCATCAAGCTGGTAAAATCCTTCTTATCGGGTACCGCGAATGCGGCCTGCTGATAATAACGCTGAGCCGCCGCAATTCTGCCCGTGAGATCCTCAAGCGAAGCCAGAGCGGTTAAGATCTCATGTGTTTGTGATGGGGAGGAACACAAATCGAGGGAGTTTTCCAGCAAGTCCCTCTTTTCACCGATATTTGCTACCAGTGGATAGAGCCGAATTATTATTTCACAATGCCGTTTGTCATCCGTTTCAAGAAGGGATTGGTATATCGATGCGGCTTCTTCCAATTTGCCTTCACGTTCCAATTCGACAGCCTCTTCAAAACTCGCTCCGTATGAATGCACGGAGGTAAAAAGAGCAATCAGGAGCAAGCTGGCTCCGAGGATATTACTTTTTTTTGCCCTTCTTAAATCGCGGACTCTGGCTATCATCAAAATTCGCGAGTTCGGATGGGGCTTCCAAATCGGGAAGCGGTGCCTGAGATTCATTCGGTGCTTTTCCTATCTTTTTCTTAGTCTGTTTTTTTCCGGTTACAAAAGGGAGCATTACCAGCGTTCCAACCAAAAAAGCTACAAAAAGACTGATGAAAATCGGTACATTTTGCACGGTGTAGAATCCGAAAGATATGTCGGACACATTACTAATATTGAAGCCGGCGAAGAAGACAACCAGCGCGAGCACAATAAGGAAAAAAACCATCTTCCAAGGCATAAACTATCTCCTTGCCGGTTCGAAACTATCCTCTTTTGCGATAGCCTCGAATAAATTTAAAAAGATTCCAACCGCCCATTAAGAGCAGCCCAACGCCTGATCCAACGAGTAAAAAACCCGCGACACCGCCTATCGCCGGTATTGCAGATATCGCCGTTAACGCGCCTGCGATTGCAATAACGAGGCCCGCCTTTTTATCATCCTTAGACCGAGACATTGCCAATCCAACAAGACCAATTATGCCACCAACAATGAGACTTGGTATACCTCCCGCGATGGAATTGAGAATTAACAGCACTGTACCGCCGACTACGCCTCCCAATCCCTTTGAGCCCTGACTAACCAACTGTTTCCTGGGTACAATTTCGTTATCCATTATCGTCTCCTTCGATGAGTGTTCTCACATACCAGCGGATGAGATTCCAATCATTATCCCTGGGCAGCAATATCCAGGAACCTTTGTAGAAATCGTCATCCACATCCTCTGCCTTTTTATCAAGATAATATAAATTCGAGTAGGTGTGGTAAAGAACATTCGATGTATTTAATACCACCATGCGCTCAATTGCAGACGTTCGATGCCTAAAAAACAATTCAACAATTTCGAAAGCCGTTAGGTTTGTATCGACATATTTCAACAAGCTGTTCACCAAATCATACACTTTGCCTGTATCTCCTAGATTCAGTTCCTTCATTTTACCGACAAGAGAATAAATGATCTGCTGCTGCCTTTCAGTTCGGCCGAAATCGGAGCTGTAATGCCGCGAACGGGCTACGCGTAGGGCTTCGAGGCCGCTAAAGTGGTAATCTCCGGCTGGATAAAAGAGGGTTCCCCATATACCGTTGTCCTTTATTTTCATAGTCGGATCGATCAAATCCTCGGGAAGGCGAATATCTACACCGCCCATTATGTCAACTGCGTCGATAAATGCGTACATGTCGATAATGATATATTTACTAATATTGAGACCGGTAATATCAGAAAGGTCCCTCGCCATCTGCGCGGGGCCGAAGGTCCCATATACATCGTTTATTTTCTTGCCTCTATAGAAAAGGTCGCGAGGCAG
>JABGPX010000273.1 GCA_018644745.1 Spirochaetales bacterium | reverse complement strand
CTCGCGGATTATCAAAAGACGAAATTTCGAGGTGCCGGACAGGCATATATTGAAAAGAGCATTTCTCAGCCGTCCGCTCATGGAACTTGATCCTGATCTCACAGTCCCGGGCGACGGCAGACAGGTATCTGAGATCGCGCAATCAGCCAGCACCGCAGGTATGCACGCATTGAAAGGTGTTACCGCGGAAATAAGGAGAAACATCATAGATGAATGAAGAACGCGTAAGAGGACTCATTAGAGAGCTGCTCATCGAAATAGGAGAAGATCCGGAAAGAGAAGGCCTTCTAAAGACTCCCGATAGAGTCGCGCGTGCCTGGACCTACTTAACCAGCGGTTATAGGGACGATCTAAAAGTTGTTATCAACAACGCGGTATTCGAGTCCGAGGCCAACAACATGATCCTCGCTAGAGATATCGAAGTCTATAGTCTCTGCGAGCATCACATGCTGCCCTTCTTCGGAAGATGCCATATTGGGTATATCGCAAAAAACAAAGTGCTCGGTGTTAGCAAGCTCGCGCGTATTGCTGATCATTTCGCAAGGAAACTGCAGATACAGGAACGGCTTACTGCACAAATTGCCAAAGAAATTCGTGATACCGTCGATGCTGAGGGCGTAGGGGTGGTTATGGAATGCAGACACCTGTGCATGATGATGAGGGGTGTAGAAAAACAGCAGTCATTAATGACCACTTCGTCGGTTCTCGGAAGCTTTCACGACGATCAGGCTACACGGCTCGAGTTCCTCAATCTCATTGGCAACACAAGCCACTAGCTCTTTGTATAGTACTGCAGGAGCTGGGTGAAATAGTATATTTTCTTATATATAACCGTGATCGACTTTTCAATATTTCCGTCGGTTGCGGTTTCTATTTCACGCCAGTTTAATATCATTTCCGGAGGTCTGGTCTTGTAATCCTCTAATACTGATTTGAGATACTTCGCCACCGAAATGAGATTCTGGGCGGATTCTTTGGTGATGCGGAAAGCCTCGCCGTTTATATCTGATAAGTACTGTTTGAGGATTTTCATCATACCTTTGTCGCGCTCTACTTTATAAAGAGCCGTTTTAATTGCCGCACCTTTATGCCCATCCTCTGCCAGCGCTTCATCGAACTTGAGCAGCTGATCGGTGAGGTCCATAAGATGGTGAAAAGACTCGGATAGCTGCTGGGACAGAACGGTCGCCGCCCACTGCCCTCTAATAAGGAGTAGGTCGATCGTGGCCTTTATTTCTCCCTTAAAATGGTCGAGAAGGAACGATTTGAGATAATTCAACGGAGCGACATGCACATATCCCCCGAGCATTTTCTTAGAAAAACTGACATTTGCTTCTTCGGTATAATTACGCATTCTCGATATCGCAGTCGTGCCGAATACTCGCTGCGCAAGATCATCGATCTTATTCTTTCTACGCTCATTGAGAATTTTCTGAATAGTCATTTCAATTCGGGTTTTCAGTTTGGAAAGGTATTCCTCAACAATCTTATGACTCGGGGCCGTGGATTTAGGCGCGTAAAAGGGATTCCCATCAATGTGCTGTACCATAAGTGGGAAAATCCCGCTCTTTTGCACTTCAGAAATGGAGCGTAGAGCGGTTTTCCACTGCTGCGCGGACATAACCTGCGTTCCCTTGTAAATTCTGAGAATCTCGAACAAGTCCGTCCAGCTTTGCTTCTCATTAACAAGCGGCATGATCTCAATAAAATCCTTGAGATCGTCGGACAAATACTCGGAGCCGATTGCCTCGAAACGAGGTTTGTATTTGAAATCGCTCTCGGCAAATCCAGAATCAAATTTCTTTATGAGGAAATAATAATCAAAATGAATAATTTGCAGAAAGATGTCGACGAGATTATACATAGAGTTAATCTGACGAACCGTCTCATTATCAAAGGCCGAAAAGAAAGCAATAATATGCTCTTTATATTCCGCGGCCAAATCTTTTGGAGGTATTTCCTGCGATCGGACGCGGATTACTTCCTCATCGAACTTATCCTGAATATCCCGCTGTTCAGGTTTTAGAAAAGTTTCGATTACTATGGTCTTGAGTACGTTTGAGGATTCCGCGTGATCGATAAGCAGATGCGCTGCGGCAACTGCTTTATAGATATCATAAAAGAACTTGGCAAGCCCAGGAAGAACCTCCCCGCTTTTAGGCCGGTAAAACTTGAAGCGCTGCTTCTTGAGCTGCTTGGCTATCTCCTTGAGCAGACGCTTTTTTTCCCGGTCAGGATCTCCGCCTCCGCTAACAAAAGATAAAATTCGCTCAAGGAAACCAAAACTTCCAGGTTCTTTTTTTGAGGATTGTTTTTTGCTTTTTTTTGGTTTTTCAGCCCCGCTCATGGGGTACAACTGTAGGTGAAAATGGCCCTCGATGTCAATCGAGACCGTCGGCATTGCCTTCTATATCAGATTCGTCACGCGCTGCCTGTTTTTGGCTGCGGCTTCTCGATATCTCAATAAATCCAATTGCCAGGACACCCCCGGCAGAAGCTCCGAACATGTTTACGAAAAAATCCGCAATATCCGGATTTCTGCCTGTAAATCCCTGAAGTACTTCGATCAAGCCGCCGTACATCGTGCAGGCGAAAACCGATAGGCCAAAGTACAGGAGAAGAACTCCCTTGCGGCCCTGTATTGTAAGCAGAACGAGGAAACCAAGGCAGGTATATGCAAGCCAATGTTGTACTTTATCAAGGCCCATGAGATATGTAACCGAAAGGGGAGTTTCCGGCAGAAGGGAGAGAACAAGAATTCCAACAGCCAAAATAACAAGAAGAATAATTCTGATCGCTTGCCCGGACATAGAGGGAAGTTATCGTATGAGCACTATGTAGTCAACCAATCATCTATTATTGACATCCTTTATATACGGCTTATATGCTTGGTCTATGAACAAACTCGCCGTCGAATTGAATAAGGTTCTTGAAGGAACTGTTGTCAGCAGACTTCTCTCCGATTTTGGAAACCGATTTTACTTTCCAAAAGGAATCGCCTCACAAGCCGCTGAAGCCGGGACGCACGCGAAATTATATAACGCTACGATAGGAATGGCGAAGGAGAACGGCGAACCGATGATGCCGGCGGTCTGCCGTTCATTGCTTCCTGAGCTCAGTGCTGCCGAGGCGGTCGAATACGCACCAAACGGCGGAGTCGCGGAGCTGCGAGAGCTATGGACGAATGAAATGATACGGAAAAATCCGGCGTTAAATAAAGATAAGATGTCCCATCCTATGATAGTGGCGGGCCTAACAAACGGAATCTCTCAAGTAGCCGATCTCTTCATCGACCCGGATGACAAAGTAGTAATTCCCAATCTATTCTGGGGCAACTATCGCTTGATATTTAAGGAGAGAAAAGGCGCCGAGATTGTTACATTTCCTTTTTTTTCCAATGGCAGAGGATTCAATATAGAGGGATTTAAAAATGCTCTTATTCCTTCCGCCGGAGGTACAAAGCTTACCGTTGTTTTGAATTTTCCCAATAACCCAACCGGTTACACTCCCACGGTAGAGGAAGCAAAGTCAATTCGAGATACTTTGGTAACAGCAGCGGACTCTGGTTTATCGCTGCTGGTGATCTGTGATGATGCGTATTTTGGACTTTTCTTCGAAGATGAACTACTCAAAAATTCATTCTTTTCGCTAATCTCCAATGTTCATCCGAACATCCTCGCGGTGAAGGTCGATGGTCCGACAAAAGAGGATTATGCCTGGGGATTCCGAATCGGTTTTGTAACTTTTGGTTCTGAATCTCTTTCAAAAGCTCATTATGAAGCAGTAGAGAAAAAGCTTCTCGGCTCCATTCGGTCGTCAATCTCTAACTGCTCCCGACCGGCTCAAAGCCTGCTCGTTCGGTCGTTAGGAAATCCGGATTACGAGAAACAGAAGTCGGCGCTGTTTGAGGAACTAAAGCAGAGGTATCTGCTGGTAAAAAACATAGTGAGTAATCCGCGCGGCGGCCGGCTAACCCCGCTGCCCTTTAATTCGGGCTACTTCATGAGCTTTGCGTGCGAAGGCAACGCGGAGCAGCTGCGAAACGAGCTGCTGTACAAAAAAGGCATAGGAACGATTGCGATTCAGGACGATCTGCTCCGCGTTGCGTACGCGAGCGTAGAAAGGGACGTTATCGAACCGCTTTTCAGAGAAATTTACAGCAGTGCCGGCTGAGCAGGCGATGACAAATCCGGACTAGGAGTTTCCGTCAATCAGCAGGCTACCTATTGTTTTGAGTTCCGCGACATGTGTATATACCGGATTATGTTGATTGTCGTTCTTATCGCACTCGACAGTTTTAATATAGAGCTCGTTTATCATATCGGCGAAAATATTCAAGTTCGATCCATAGGTGCTGAGAGCCATGTTTTTGAGTATTTCATCCTGCGATACACCGCCGCGCAGTGATCCGGATGAAATAGTTGGCAGCACTTCCTCCTGGGCCCGCCGGACAAAGCGCGCAAGAGCCAATATTTTGTCATACAGATCCATATACTCAAAGCCCTGGAGTCTGACATATTCCGGTAGTTCGGCAATGACATTGATATGATCCCAGTCGCCCCGCTCGAGGGACATCCTCATTAACGTATCTCGGACAAAGCGATTATCGATGTTTTTCTTATAGTGCTCGCTGATTCGCTCTAGCACGGCAAATAAATCGGTGTTTTTTGTAGGCATTTATAAACGGTACGTTATACCGGGCATCAGGTCAAGGTTACCTGCTTATAGGGTGCGATTCTCAATATGAACAGTTTTTCGATAGATAGAGCGCAAGCGAACAGGTGAAGGTCGTATTCGATCGGTCATATTGAGAATTGCCGACCGAAATCTGGTGAAATTGTGCCGGGAATTCTCATTTTGATCGATTTACTACACATCTTCATGGCTACGGTCGGTAGAAGCCCTCATCAATGGATCAAAGTGAGAATTCCTCTACTTATAAAGCCGCCCCTGAAAAGTCGCCCTTTTCATCATTTCTCTCTGAACGAGATTGATAAATACACCCTTTCGAAGTGGATTTACAGGCAGCGCCCTGCTATGTACCGGAGTGTCGCAAGTAAGCCTCATGACAACTGTATCAGGATGAAGGAGCTCGAGGGCGGCGATTGTATAATCAAGATGTCTCCCGGGCGCAGGAATGGAAATCTCACCTAGAAGATACTCCGCCAAAAGCCTGGAATTACGAGGTATATGGAGATCATGAATCTTTATGCCGTCGATTCCGAGACCCGCGACATGCCGAACAGTATTGAGTATTTGTTCCTCGCCCTCACCGGGAAGGCCAAATATGACATGAGCGGCAATTTTCACGCCGCAGCCGCGCAGCAGTTGGACAGCTTGATCAAACTGCTCCACGGTGTGTCCGCGGCCGATCCGCCGAAGAGTAAAGTTGCTCGCCGATTGCAGGCCAAGCTCAACCCAGACATCAAATCCGTCGCGAACATATCCACCAAGTAAAGCGGCACTCGCGCTATCGATGCAGTCTGGTCTTGTCGACACCACAAGCTCCCGAAAATCCCGTGCCTGAAGGCCCGAATCGTATATCTTCTTTAGCTCACTAACAGGCCCCAAGGTACTCGAGAACGCCTGGTAATAGAGAATAAGCGATTTAGCGTTATACCGTTTTTCCAGAAACTCTACACCCGTCTCAATTTGCCGGAGGACAGAATCGAGTCTCCCCGCGAG
>JABGPX010000328.1 GCA_018644745.1 Spirochaetales bacterium | reverse complement strand
GAGTACATTGTAAAATGCTTGGGCACTTGCAATGTGTCTCCCGTGAGAAAAAATATTATGAATGAGGACAAAATCGGGCTTTATGTTATTTACTATTAAACTTAGTTTTTCTTCGATTATGCCGGAAAGAGAATGGATTTCGTCAATAAGCAATTGTCCATTTTCATAGTCTGTTAATGAGCCGAATGCATTTACCGCGATTTTCCTCGCGCGGCTTCTGTCAAAATCAAGTTCTGGAATAACAAAATCGGCTCCGTCGCTACCCGGACCGGCAAGGAGCGAAACCTCCCACCGCATTTCTCTTAGAATATGTGCGCGCTTGTCAATTTCAAGGGAAACACCATCGGTGCGCCCCACTCTGTAGTGACAAATCAGAACCCTTTTTGCCATCCAAAATCCAATCAAACGGTTTTTACTTAATAAAAAGCTATTAGTATTAGATAAGAATGTCAAATTTATTAGTAATTATGCAATTTTGCAGCTATCAGTCACTCATGAGCGAATTGATTCAACTCTTCTCACAGCATTCGTCGGGGGTAAAATCGCTGCTATTGCCCGATAAAGGAAGACATACATAAAATATTGATCCACTGCCGGGCTCTGACTTTACACATATGTGGCCGTTCAAACTGCTTGCTGCTTTACGGGCAATCGAAAGTCCCAAACCGGTTCCTGCGTCATCGAGCACTCTGGCCCGTCTGGAGCGGTAAAAGTCTTCGAATATCCGGTTTATCTCTTCCCGTTCGATGCCCATCCCTTCGTCTTCTACGCCGATTTTGACGCCCCCTTCCCTCGGAGAGGCGGTGACTGTAACGTTTCCACCGCTGGGGGAGTACTTTATCGCGTTGGTAAGAAGGTTGCAGAAAACCATGTGGAAGAGGTCGCGATTTGCATCAAAGTCGCTTTGCTCCGGCACCTGGTTGATAAGGTTCACGTCTCTTTCTTTGGCCTCGGAAGCATACTGCTCGAAGATGGTTTGAATTTCCTTACGAATTGAGGAGAATTTTGATTGACTTTTTCCCGGCTCCTCGGATTCCATTCGAGCGAAATCGAGCATCTCATCTACAATTGCTAATAAGCGCTGGGTGCGAAGATTTGCCCGGGTGAGGGTTGATCGGGTTTCACTGGTAATTTCCCCGGTGATACCTTTCAAGATCATTTCGTGATAACCGAGCAGCGCCGCAATCGGCCCGCGTAATTCATGGGTCACTTGCAGTATAAATTGTGATTTTTCACGAAGTAATGCGTCCTGTGCCGAGGCTAGGTTGTCCATTAGTTATACTGTAATCCTTCATTATTCATCTTGCTTGATATATTCGGCTTTTATATAGCATTATTCTGCTGACATACGGTAATTATTGTCGGTTTCCATGGGATTCGGCCAAAAACAATATAGTTATGTCGGTAATTTCTTACTACGTAGTAGGTTACTGTCCTTGTAATCATTTATGGCCTTCCCGAATTTGCGTTTTGATCCTCGGTCTGGTAGTATTCTGCTGCATGAGCAAGTCACGCGTCGGGCTTTCAGATTCCCTCGACTCCTACGATTTCGAGTATATCGAACGGGGATTTCGCGCGCATTACGAACTACCTCTGGAGACCATGGATCTTGACGCGGTTCCTGTTGCCGAACGCTGCTCGGATCGTTGTAATCCGGATTTTTGCGATCTGATTATGAGCACCGAATCCGGTAAAAATCGGTGCAGGCAAGACCGGCTGCGAAGCCTCACGATGGCATTTGAAATCGGACAGCCGTACGAAACTCTGTGTCACGCCGGGCTGTTTCTTGTTTGTGTACCCATCATGCAGCGGGAGCATCCACTTGGCGGATTCTTTTTCGGCAAATGTCTTTCGGCACGATTTGAAGACGAAGCTTTTGCCGATTTTGCCGGCAGGGTTCTCGGCCTGGATGTCGATCCCGTGAGGCTTCGGGCCGCCGCGGAAACTCTGCCTGTTTTGGAAGCACGGATGATACATCAGGCCTCGGAGTATCTTTTTATACTTCTCTATGAGCGAACCCAACTCGATCCGAGGATAATCGAATGGAGGAGTTTCAAAGCTGAACAGCAGGCTAGAATAGGCGAGATTATACAGGAACGAAAGACAAGCGGAGGATCAAATCGGTACCCATTTGATCGTGAGCAGGAACTCATTGCAAAGGTAAAGGCTGGAGATCGTGTCGGTGCAAAGGAAATACTCAATCGGATACTCGGATCGATACTATTCAAGAGCCCCGGTAAAATCGACATTCTCAAAGCACGGCTTGTCGAGCTGCTAAGTATACTTAGCCGCGGCGCCGCCGAGGCAGGCACCGATATCGAGCCTTTGCTGGAGAAAAACGTCGGGTATATCAACAAGGTAATCAGCTTGAATACCCAGGACGAGATATGTGCCTGGATAAGTATAGCGCTGGATGACTTCATAGAAAATGTGTATCAGCAGCAGGAACCACTATCGAGGGATAGAATCGATCTCGCCCAGAAATATATCAGCGATAATTATGCGGGTAGGGTGACCGTAAAAGATGTGGCGAAGGCGGCGAATTTGAGTGAGTCGAGGCTGTCCCATCTATTTCGGGATCAGCTTGGGACAACCGTTATGGACTATCTGCTCACTATGAGAACCAGCCGCGCGAAAACCCTGCTGCTTACCAGCAGCAAGACATGTATCGAAATAGCTTATGAAACAGGCTTTAACGATCCCAGCTATTTCACCCGCAGTTTTAGAAGCAGAGCCGGTGTTTCACCAAGTGTTTATAGAAAGCTGCATCCCGATGGATAGGAGCAAGATGAAATAGCGCATGTCAATTCTTAGTAGGTGCCGTACTCGTGAATGGTGTCGTACATGGCGATAACATTTTCCAACGGAGTCTCTTCGAGGACATAGTCGTGGCTGGGGCTTATAATACAGCCGCCGTCAGTTTTCATTATGTCTATAGCCTCTCGGGTTTTTTGACATACCAGATCCGGGGTTCCTTCAATCAGTATGTGATGGGAATCTACACCTCCGTTTAACACCATTTTATCGCCAAATTCCGCTTTGAGGGTCGCCAGATCCATGTCGTGGCAGGTCGGCTGCAGCGCGTGCAGACCATCGAGACCCGCCTCAATCATACTGGGAATTAGAGGTTTGAATCCACCGCAGCAGTGCATCATTGCTGGGAGGTTGTAGTCGTGGCCCAGGTCTATCAGCCGTTTTAGCGGCGGAAGTAGAAAACGTTTGAAAAGCTCCTCTCCTACAAGAGGCCCGGTTTGGCTGCCGATATCGTTGCCAATAAAATTAATATCGATGACATCGGCGGCGGATTCAAACGTCCTTACGCTGCCGTCGAAATAGTAATCGACTATGTGATTCATCAAGGCATCAACATACTCCGGATCGTCGTACATCTTATAGTAGAGATTCTCCATGCCGATCATATCGATGGCATCATGCCAGAAAGGCGCCCATTCGCCGCCGAGAATTGCGTATTCGGATGCATATACGGCCGCTTCTCCCCTTATATGAGACACATCGATCCATTGTGGATCCGGCCACCGGTAGTCGTGGAGTTCGGAAAGAGTAGCGTTTTCCAACGGATGCTTGGTCGGCTGGCCGTACCCTACGCCGAAGCGCTCGCTGCCAAAAGGCGTCTTGTACACCGCGTCGGTTTTTAGTTTTTCTTCAGGCCCCACGTACCGTGACATGACTCTGCGAAAGTCGTCGTGAAGTCTGACCCTAAGGCCCTCGTCATCCAGATTTAGCGCAGCCATCGCTTTGTCCCAGAACTCCGGGGAGCTTCCAAACCAGCATGGTACCTTGTCCGGCTCTTCGTGGCGAAAAACCGTGAGGACTCTCTCTTTTGGTGTCATTTTTATACCTCGTTTGTAGGTCTGCCAGCCTCAGCATTATAAACGTGGCCTATCTAATCGGCAATGATAATTTTCACCCAAGATAATCAAAGCTGGCAAGCCTGAAAGAATCGAGCTTGTCTGTATACGAGCAGAAGGCCAATACTAAACATCGCTATTAGTCTGTAGTTATCAAAAAAAGAGGTGAGTGTATGATGTATATAGAAGGAAATTCTGTCACAAACACACAATGGTGTGGAGGTGGATATGTAGAAGAACATTCTTACTATCATTTTAGGTTTATTCATCGTCTTTTTTTTATCCTGCGAATTCGGCCCTGCCGGTCCGGCGGGCCTGGATGGCACTGACGGATCAAATAGCAAACTTGTTCCCGGCGGTTATATCAGCATGGAACTCGTTGTAGGCAGTCTTCCACTTTCAGCATCAGCTGTGTCTGTAGCATTTGTATTTGATGATGATGAAATCTGCTGTGAAGGCGATGAGCTGTATGTGAATGTAGATTTTACCGCTTTTCTGACGGCGAGTAATGAGGTAGGCCATTCTCTTACATGGAATGCACCAAACGTCCCCCCCGGGGCCAAACAGTGAAATTGATATCGGCATAAACGGGGTGCTATAGCCGAATTTCAGCGTCACCAACGAGTATGTTCCGTATTTGGATATTATTTTCTATGCCGATTATACTGCTGGATAGAAATCGCAAAAATAACGTATGAACCTGTGGATGAAAGCTCAGAATCCTGTGTATATTCTAAACAATTCAAGGATCGGTTATGCACATAATTACTGGGCTTCTAATTTCGGCGTTCCTCGGTAGAAAAAAAGATAAAGATGATAGCGTGGGGACTGGTTTTCCCGGGTTCCGTTATGTCCTAGAAATAAGGCACGCGATTCCCGGGAGAATGCGATTGTATGCCCCTGTATTAAAAGAGAATAACGAATTAGGTGAAAGCCTCGTTCGCGACCTGGGTAAGGCAGACGGCATAAACTCTATCGACACATCACCAATTACCGGCACTGCTCTCATCAGCTATAACTCACAGAAGGTGGAAGCACAGATAGTATTCGGTGCCGTTGTTCGTCTATTAGGATTGGAAAAAGATATCGAGAAAACGCCGGAATCCCGTGTCAGCAAGGGCATACAGAGCATGTCAGATTCGGTGAATCGCGCCCTATATGAAAAAAGCAGCGGCTTAGTCGATCTTCATACACTTCTACCAGTGGTGTTAGCCGGATTTGGAATATACAAAATCACCCGGCCCGGGGGGCTCAATGCACCGGGAGGAATTACCCTGCTTTGGTGGGCCTATATGCAGCTCTTGGCAGAAAAGAAAGAAAAATGAGCGGAGATGTACTTACAAAACTCTCGGATCTGGTCTTACGTCCGAGAGTTGTTCATAACCTTCCCGGAAGAATGAGAATTTATTTGCCTGCTCTAAAAAGGGTAACCGAGGAGATGATCCCCGAAGGCATGTATGAGTCTATAGCAGGCTTTTTCCCAGGGGTTACATCATTTTCGCCGAATTGTGTTACCGGCAATATCCTGGTTGAGTATGATACTTCGGTTATTTCAGAATCAGAAGTACTGTCGAGTTTAACAACCGCGACAAAAACTTTTGTTGCTTATCGCAGCCAACTATCTCGTGTGGCCGCGGACCGCAGAGATGAGATCTTTCGCAGAATTAAGGATCACCTTATATCAATCCCCGCATCCCGGTTGGCCCAGGCAAAGGAGCTGAAATTACCAGATGAGATTTGGAACTAAAGAAACGCCTGTACTTACATGCGATGTTATACATTCAATAGCGGGAAGAATCCGCATTACATCTCGAGCACTGCTCTACTTGGAAGATGAAACGCAGGATATCGAAAGTCGGCTCTGCGG
>JABGPX010000275.1 GCA_018644745.1 Spirochaetales bacterium | reverse complement strand
ATATTGGCAACAATGTTTTTCAGCGGCGGTCTTATCCCGACGTTTCTGCTTGTCAGGTCGTTGGGGCTGCTCAATACCCGGATGGCGTTTATACTTCCCGGACTTATCAGCGCCTATAACATATTGATAATGAGAAATTTCATTATGGCGATTCCGGATTCCATAGAGGAATCCGCTTATCTCGACGGCGCGAATTTTTTTACAATTCTCATTAAGCTGATAATTCCGCTCTCTATGCCAATTTTCGCCACCATCAGCCTCTGGGTTGCTGTATATCATTGGAATGAATGGTTTCAGGCTATGATCTATACCAAGGGGCAGAGGTATATGGTGCTTCAGATGGTGCTCCGTATGACTATTAATGATTCCAGCTCAGAGGATCTTTTCCTTGATGAAATCGCGGGAGAGGATTCGATTGTTCCGAGATCGGTTCAGGCAGCGACGGTAATTTTCACCATTGGACCGATTGTTCTCACCTATCCCTTTTTTCAGAAATACTTTGTAAAAGGTGTCATGGTGGGTTCACTTAAGGGATAGATCATCCGTAAGCATTCGGATGCTGAGATATGATTTTGCGCAGAATCCGCGTAGGCGGGTTGAAAATACTTTTAAGGAGGTAGGTATGAAAAACCTACAACGCGTTATTGCAGGAATCGTGTTAATTCTGTTCGCCGCGATTCCCATGTTTGCGGCGGGAACAGACGAAGCGTCCGAGACAGGACCAATGAGAATAGTCTGGGGCGGGCTGGCAAAGAACGCCGGCGGAGTCAGGGTCTTTCCAAATACAGACGCCGCTATCGTGGCTGAGCTGAACAGGATCTTCAATGTCGAACTGATTCCCTGGGATACCGACCCCTTTAACGCACAGGCCCGAGGACTGGCTTTTGCCGCGGGAAATATGCCCGATTTCATCTTAACGTCAATGGGCCAGGTCCAGACAGATGTGGAGCAGGGAGTGTTCCGGGAAGTTCCCTGGGAAATGGCAAAAAAATACATGCCTGAGAATGCAAGACTGCTCGAGGAAAATGTAGGTTTAGAAAACTATAAGGAATATGCCCACTGGGTAAATGGCAAAATGTATGGGGGATTGAATTCTATCGGCTCCGCGATTGTCATCCAGCAAGTAATCCGCACTGATTGGCTTCGGAACGTCGGATTGAATGCACCTACGACCCTCGCGGAGTTCGCCGAGGTAATGAAGGCTTTTACCTTCAATGATCCTGATGGAAACGGGAAAAACGACACTTATGGCATGATGCTGAGCGCCGTGCATGAAACCTACCTGAGTGCAATGATCGAGGCGGCGTTCGGCATATACGGCGCATCTATGGTTGACGAAGGCCGTAAGATGGTACCGACCTCAATTAGCGAAACCTATAAAAGCTTCCTGGAATATATGAATTCGCTCTGGGAGATGGGGGTTGTTCATCCTGATCTTTCAAAGAAAAACAAGGAGTTCCAAAATTACTTTTCCGACGGGACTGTCGGATTCATGCAGGATACCTGGACCTGGGTGCTGCAGTACTATCGGCCGACGGGCTGGTATGCGAACTTCTTCGCCGCGAATCCAGGTGGCGAAGCCGATCTCATGAATTCGCTGGTGGGTGAAGACTCAATCCGTTATACGGCGAACAAGGCTAACCACTGGGTTCTAAACGGCATCACTAAAGATGTGGATGATGCGAAAGCTATTAAGATAATGGAAATTCTTGATAGACAGCTTACCGACATGGATGTTCATAACCTTATATGGGACGGAATTGAAGGCGTTCATTTCACATTCAACGAGGAGGGTATGCGGCTTCCCGATACGTCATGGTCGACCGGGGATAAATATCCCGAATTCGCCGGCAAGTATTTCATCAATAATACCCGTATGACTAACGAAACTTTAATCGCCTCCTACGGCGGCGCAGTCGCCGAAATACAGGAATTCGGAATGGATTGGAACATTACTCAGAATCCCTTCGATTCTTCATTTCAGTTCACCGAAGGAACCAAAAACCTTCAAGCTGATGTGAATACTATCACCAGCGAATATAAGTGGAAAGTTATCGTGGGTGAGAAAAATCTTACATCTGATTGGGATGTATACGTAGCGGCATGGAAAAAGGCCGGTGGAGACAAGATGACGGCAGAGTGGCTGGCGCATCTTGGAATGTAAGCAAACCAACTCTCAGTGATACATGTGTAAGCCGGGCCCCAAGGGCCCGGTTTTTTTTGGAGGCTGCTTATTGCAGCCGCGCCTCTCCCCAATACCAATCAGGAACGTGCACGAAGTGACTGTTATACGAGCGGGCGAAATCCAGTCCCGGCCATTCAAGCTCCACTCCAAGCTTAATCAGCAGCCGCTGAAAATCGCGGGTCTGGTCGTTGTCGGCATGAACGGCTCTCGGACTCAGATTGTTGTTCAGACAGTATGACGCCAAGGCACCCGCGGACTCGCCTATATTCCACTCGGTCGGGTGCAGGCGGTAGCATCCGTTGGTTATATGGGTAGCTCCGAGGTTCTTACACGCAGGCAGCAGGTTCTCGACTCTCACGGGAATGAATGATCCAAGAGCTATCTGCTGCGGCCAGGCGGTTTCGTGCATTTCCAGGGTTAGGCTCTTCCCGTGCTTTCCCGCTTCATGGATATCGATTCTGTATCCGCCTACGCCTACACTGTCCGGATACCGCACCGGGCCGCTTTCGTTGCCTGGAACATCACGGCGGAAGTGCTGTTCCACCGAGGTAAATACAGCCTGTATTCTCCGGGATTCCCTTATATAGGGGTATTGAGCCAGGCCGTCGAGGGTTCCAAAGACATCTCCCCTTGGGCGGATACCGGGGAATCCGGATTTGCCCTGAAAACCAGGTTCTATCCCGGTTTGGAGATAGTAGAGGAGGCTTTGCGAGAGTTCACGCGCTGCCGCCAGGTTTGTCGTCGCTTCGCTCTCCGGCACCCCGACCAAAGGATGGTGGCTGTATTCGTTGCCGTTCATGAGCATGGTGATGTCACTCGGGAACGCGCCGTGCGCGAAGTTGCTGCGGCAGAGTACCCGTCGGAAATTCCATATCGAGGATTCGTAGGCTTTCGGATCTTGTAATGAGCCGATGGCGGACAGCATACCGCTGGTAAAAAGACACTTCATTCTAGTCGAAACCGGATCGTCTCCGGCCGGCATCGATCCAAGCATTTTTTCAAAACGGCTCTTCCACCTGTCGTAACCAGCCGGCCTGGCAATTATGTGGTCCTCCCCCGGCAGATAGTCGATCGCCACAAGATGGGTGAAGCCCTGCTGCTTGAGCGGATCGGCATCGCCCTCCAGGGCGGATGGTTCACCGGTCATCGCCTGGGATTCGGCACCGATAATGTGTTCCACTCCACCGAGCTCGAGCAGATCACCCAATTCAGTGGCATCAATGATATAGGGTGCGGTTATCTCGATGCTATCGTCGGAAGTACTATTGGAGAACGTTACCGAGTCGAATCTATCGCCGGTTACAGCCGCTTTCGAAGGTGTCCAACCGGTTAGGATGTGAACCAGGCCGTTTGAAAGGTGCGGCGCAAGCATCTGATACAACACCGCAAGGCCAACCCGAGGTTCAAATCCCAACGCGCTGACCCATCCGGCGCCGGGGTTGAGATACCTATCTGCCCGTGCGGAGGAACTCAGCGGATAGTGGTCGCGGTAATACTTGCGTACACCGTCCCGAAAGTCACGGTAGCTAGCGGACGATCCGTACCGCTCGATCCAAGGATGCTCATCCAAAGGCACACCTTGGGTTGTCGCCTGGCCGCCTATCCATTTCGTTTCCTCGGATAGAATAACCCGCTTTCCGAGTTTCGCCGCGGTCAGCGCCGCCGCCACACCGCCAAGGCTGGCGCCGGCAATCAGAATGTCACACTTCATTTCATGGGTCATATACCCTCCCCTCGATTCATCAGAGCACTATACTACAATGGATAGTCCTTTCGTCTTCTCATATTCAAACGCCGATTAACTCGGCGCGTCTATCGTTGTAGTACATATAATCGTTGAAACTAACGTCCGGGGGTATAGAGTGATCGGCACAGGGGATATAGCGCCCCGTGTCATACGCCGGCATGATTCGTTCAAGCTCTCTGTCGATACTGTCGCGGCCCTTCGCAAGTTCTCTCTTATCGATTCCCCCGCGGATGCAGAGTTTATCTCCGTGGCTTCTGACAACTCTATTAACATCCATCCCTGCCTGAACCTCGAACGGATGGAGCATATTTACTCCGGCTTCTATCCAAAGCGGCAACAATACATCAATCCTGCCGTCGGAATCGACATCGATCACCCGCACCCCCAAACCCTTCGCGGTTTCGATGTACCGCTGGTACGGTTCGAGGAAGAACTCGGAAAACAGTTCGGGGCTGACGAGAGGTCCGTTTTTGTAGCACATATCCTCCCAGATAAACACCCGGTCTATTCTCACCGTTTCGGTAATCTGCCGAAGTATGGCGGATAGTCTGCGAACCTGGAAATCCATGATCTCCCGAACCAGGTCAGGGTCGTCGAATAGCAGATAGTACACTTCTTCGTCACCGAAGAGCTCTCTTAAGAAGGAGAAAAAACCGCACAGATGCCCTCCCCCGAAAGTAAGGGGTTCCCGGTTTTCATCCGCCACGGCTCTCTCTTCCCAGCCTTCAGAAAAACGGCCGAGAGTTTCAGCTTGGAGTCGGGGTTTTATCTTTTCCCAGCTCCTTCGGTCGGAAACCGGGAAAGAAACATACTGGGCGATATCCTTTCTGCCCTCTTTCGATGACCTCCGGAGAATGCCGTACATGTCTCTGTGCAGAAAGTGGCTGCCATCATCTTTCACGACTCCGGTCTCCCATGGAGGAACGTAGCCGATATCCACGCCCGGCCGGAGTTCTCCGAGTTCGAATCCGAAATTGTGGTCTTCTGCCATTTCTTCGGACAGCCATCGCGCCCTAGTTTCGGGCCAGGGGCCTTCAGGCCAGAAGATGCCCCGGTCCGGAATTCCTCCCTCGCCAAGAGTAATGAGCCGCTCACTGGTAGTCATCAATCCTCTCCGTTTATCTTTCTAACGGTTTCCGCAAACGCCAAAACGTTTTCGATTGGTATGTCCCGTTCGACCAGATGCCCCGGTGCAATGACCAGTCCGCCGCCCTTTCCCGCGGTTTTCGCGATTTCCCGAGTTTCCTCGGCGACCTCGCCGGGCGTTCCAAACGGCAGCGTTCGCTGAACACTCAATCCGCCCCAGAACGATAGACTGTCCCCATACTCCGCCTTGAGCGCTGAGATGTCCATACACTCCCGCTGCACCGGGTTGAGGATATCGATGCCGATTTCGACAAAATCCCCCACCACAGGATCCACAACTCCGTCGGTGTGGTAGAACACAAGGGTATCCGGATTGGCGTTTTTTATGCCTTTTATCAAGCTTTTCATGCGGGGCTTGAGGAAGGTTCTGTAGATATCCGGACTCACCATCATACCGTTCTGCGAGCCGATGTCGTCACCGAGCTGAATAACATCTACTCCCCTTCGGGCATACTCGGCGGCGAGGCGGCCTGTCTGTTCAGCTATCCGATCCATAAGGCATTCGACCAGATCCGGCTGTAATACGAGATCCATCATCAGATCCTCGAGCCCGCGTATCCTCCACGCTTTCTCGAAAATGGTCATCTCCCAGGAAATTACCGCGGCATACCCGCGTTTATGGATATCAGCAACAGTTTCTTCAACTCCCGCGTATCGATCCGGATCG
>JABGPX010000536.1 GCA_018644745.1 Spirochaetales bacterium | reverse complement strand
GCGTTCTATAAAAGTTTTATAATACTCCGGCGTGTGCCCGCACATGAGCGCCGGAGGACGATCACGGCCTTCAATAAGAATACCGTAGGCATTTTCATAATCCAGATTGAATGGGCCGTATAACGACGAAAGACCGCGGGAAGCCGCCCATTCCGCGGCATGATTAAAAAGTGCTTTGGAAGCGTTGTAATCATCGACACACTCAAAAAAACCAAATACGCAATCCGCAGATTTGCTCAAAGCGTTCGACGGCGGATCATGAGCCGCGCAGATTGTGCCTACTTGCAGCCCGTTTCGGTAGGCGGCGAAGAAAGTGGCGGTTCCCCGTTTGAAAAAGACGCCGTGCTTTTCCGAGATTGCCTTTTTCCTTTCTGGGAGAAGCGGGGGTACCCATAAAGGGTCGCCGGCGTAGATACTCCATGGAAACCGCAGAAATTTCCGGAGAGCCGCCGGCGTTGTTATTTCGCGAACCTCGATGCTCATTGCCGTGGTCCCTTGCGCCGTTCTTCGAGAACCGCGGAGATTTCCAAAAATTGCTTTCTACTGAGAGGGTACATCACCGCGCACAAAATACCCGCGATCAGAAGGATCGCCGGAACCGGTCCGGTGAGAAGCCTTATTACCAGCAAGGCTCCTCTGGACTGAGTTTCCGCGTTAGGAATATATCCAGTAGTTTCAAGAAGAAGAAGTGCCAGCGGTATCGCCAACGACGAGGCTATTTTTTTTACCAGGGTCACCATGCTGTAGTACATACCCTCGCGGCGTTTCCCGGTTTTCCATTCATCCCACTCAATAGCATCAGGAATAATCGACCAGGGGAGAACGTGAGCGGCGCCCACACCCACACCCGCCAGCACGCAGATAGCAAGGATAACCGCCAAAGGCGTTTGAGGTTGGAACGTAACGATTATGCATTGGACAATCCCCCAAAAAGCAACACCGCCGATATAGGCGATCCGCTTGCCGTATCGTTTAGATAGTTTTGTCCAGAGCGGGAGAGAGGCAATCGCTGAGACAAAGATGGTCGCAAGTATCAGATCACTCTGAAATTCCCGAAGCAGATTATACTTCAGGTAATACAGCAATGTGACTTGCATGATGTCCATGGCCACCCATGTGAAAAGATAGATTCCTAATCCAAAGAGGAACGGCCGATTTTTGAAAACCGCCTTGAGTGATTCCTTTAGTGCAGGTTTTTCCTGCGTTTGAAACTCGCTGCGTTCCTCTGTTTTTAAAAAAACCAGAAGGAGCGGGGCGGCGCTCGCAACAGCGAACAATATACCCATGGCGAAGACCCTTCCAGCGTTTTCGGGACGGAACGATCCTATTATCGCGAGAGGAATGACGAAAGCGAGGAGGCCAGCAAAAATTGAAAAAAACATCCGGTATGATGTGAGAGTGGTCCTTTCATCGTAGCCTGAAGCTAACTCAGGGGTGAGAGCGAAATATGGCATATAGACAAAGGTTGCCGCGGTATCGAAGAGAAAGTAAGCCGCGGCGTAATAAGCCGCAAGCAGGAATTGCGCCGCAAAAGGCGGGGTCCACCACAGCATAGCGAAGGTTATCGCGAAAGGCAGCGCGCCGTAGAGGAGGTACGGGCGGCGTCTTCCGTACTTCGATCTTGTCTTATCCGAAAGGTAGCCGATAAGCGGATCGTTCACATAGTCCCAACTTCTGCCGATGAAAACAGCAGCTGCGGCGATACCGGGCGAAAGGCCCACAACGTCCGTAAGGAAGATTGCGAAATAGGCACCAAGTATTGTCGAGGTGAAACTGAAACCGCTATCTCCTGAGCCATAGATGATTTTGGTTGTAGTCTTCAGCTTTCCAGCCACGCCGGCCTCCAATTTTCGGACGGAGTGAAATAGATAGGTTATCATATTACCTGCACGCGGCAGGGAATAACAATCAGTCCGGAATGAGATTATTCCTGAAGTCGAGAATGGCTCGCGCGGGTACCCGCACGGAGACGATAGCCGTGTAACGGCCGTCTGTTATCTCTTTCGCCTCAAAATGAAGAATCAGTGAAGCGAATTCTTCCAGCGAGAATGATTGCTGGTCGATTATCTTATAGCTTAAAAAGCTTTTAATTAGTTTTTCACCGGCCCATTCGGGATAGCTGGCGACGCCGGCATCCGAGAGACTGATGACCACGTAGAAAGCTCTTCGGTAGTAATAGATTCCCGGGTCTTCTAAATCCTTTTTATTCGCGGTACGATGCTCGTTTACATACCTATCGTACGCTCTATCCTGACGCTCGAGTTTTACTTTTTCGACGGAGGTCGGTCCGCTTGCGCAAGAAAGGAAAGCAAGAGACAGAAAGATCATCATAATAAATAGCATGTGCTTTTTCATAGCTCACTCCAAACTGACAGGATAATAAATAACTGTCTTTAGAGTATAGCAGCTATCCGGGAGATTTCCACTTGATGACAAACCGGAACGACCCAGGTGTTCCTTGAGTAACGATGGCATCCCATATATGCTTTCTTCAATGAATAATAATTATGATTTTTCCGTTGAAGCACTTGGCAAAGCGAAAACGCCTTCCCCAATAACATACTCGACTGTTGAAGGCGATGAACTTGCCAACTACGTGCGGGATGAAGAACACATCCAATATGATATTGAGGTCGACACCGGCCAGGATATCGCGGCTCCCGGAAAATCCCAGCTCCTTCAATTGGCCGGGCCGCGCCAAAAAATCTATTTTTCACCGAGCCATGCGCACGCCGCAATAGCAACGTGCGGCGGGTTATGTCCCGGGCTGAACGATGTAATTCGCGGGATTACCCGCTGTCTATGGTACCGGTACGGCGTTCATAGAATCACGGGTATTAGATTTGGATACCAGGGTTTTCTTCCGGAAAACAATATTTCGCCGGTTGAGCTCAATCCAACCGTTGTTGATGACATTCACAAGATTGGCGGCACAGTGCTCGGTTCGTCGCGAGGCGGCGGTGATCGCATTGAATCGATAGTTGATGCAGTCGAGCAAATGAATATGAACATACTGTTCCTCATCGGCGGCGACGGGACTCAGAGAGCAGCTATAGAAATCGCGGAAGAGGTTGAACGGCGCAGTCTCAAAATTGCGGTTGTGGGCGTGCCGAAAACAATTGACAACGACCTTGCTTTCATAGACCGGAGTTTTGGTTTTCAGACGGCAGTTGCCGAAGCCGTACAGACAGTTGTGTCTGCCCACACGGAGGCCCATTCGGCAATAAACGGAATCGGTCTGGTAAAGCTTATGGGCAGAGCCTCTGGATTTATTGCGGCGAATACCGCGGTTGCCAGCCATGAAGCAAATTTCGTCCTGGTTCCGGAAGTTCCTTTTGAGTTTGAAGGTCATAACGGCTTTCTTGAGCATCTTCGTAAGCGCATAGAGAGGAGAGGCCATGCCGTTGTTATTGTGGCGGAAGGATCAGGTCAGGAGCATTTTCCTGTGTCAGATTTAACCGACGCATCGGGAAACCGAAAGCTCGGTGATATCGGTGTGTATTTAAAAGACAAAATAACCGACTATTTCAAGAAGATTTCAGTAACCGCGAACCTAAAATATATAGATCCAAGCTACATTATCCGAAGCGCCGTCGCGGCGCCAACCGATGCACTCTACTGCGCGCGGCTCGGTAACAACGCGGCCCACGCGGCCATGTCCGGAAAGACCAAGGTCGTTATTAGTCAGGTAAACAATTTTTTTGTGCATGTCCCAATAGGAATGGTGGTTTCCTCCCGGCGGAAAATAGACCCGGAATCTAGTCTGTGGCGGGATGTAATTGAAGCGACCCATCAGCCGATGCGCATGACCAACGAATAACGATGACAAGGCTTTATGAGCATTATTTGGAAGTCGCGACGGCGCTTTGCAGGCTCATTGCCTTAAGCCGTTCCGGGACCGGCTCAATCCCAATTCCGATACCGGGTTGCGCGGTTATCTCGGCGGCGGCTGAAAGGATTGTTTCAGGTTCTGCCAGGTCCTGAGCATAGAAACGGTCAGTCGGAAAAATGTCATTCGGGTATTTCACGTTGGATAAGCTCGCAAGGGCCGTGCAGAATCCCCCGCCAATCGCCGATTCGAGCATTCCTCCGATCCACACGGGTGTTCCCCGCTCCTGACAATAGTCATGTATTTTGATGGCATTTGTAATGCCGCCCACCCGGCCATATTTAATATTGACCCAGCCGCAGGCGCCGATGCTCAAGGCCTTACGGGCTTTATCGATACTTGTAATGCTTTCATCTAGGCATATTGGTGTTGATATTTGCTTCTGAAGAGCTGCGTGATCTATCATGTCATCGTTTGCTAGGGGCTGTTCGATCATAGCTAAGTTGTAGTGATCGAGTTCCTTCAGCATATCAAAATCGCTTATTGTATAGGCACTGTTGCAATCCACGTGAAAAACCATATCCGGAAAACGTTTTCGCGCCGATTCAATCATAGTTAGATCCCATCCCGGGCGATACTTCAACTTCACCCGTGTGAATCCTGAATCTACGGCGCCTTGAATCGTTTCCAGAAGATAATCGATGGATTCCATTATTCCAAAGTCCGCGCCAACGGCTACAGTCGGCGAATCACCACCGAGAAATCGCCACAATGGCAGCTGATGAGCTTTGGCGTCGCACTCCCACCAAGCTGAATCAATAGCTGCCTTGGCAAAGTTATTGCCCTTTATGCCGCTCATCGCCTGCTGGAGTTCATCGGCGGATGAATAATCTTTTCCGAGAACCAGAGGTGCCAGCCAATCACGAACAACCGCGAAGACTCCGCCAGCGTATTCCGCGCTGTATGCAGGGGCTTTCAGAGGAGACGACTCACCCCAGCCGTCCGCATCATCTCGCACCATTCTGAGTACGACGGATTCTATAGCGTCTTCACGGCCGAACGAGGTGGTAAAATGATATTTCAGCGGCATGGAAACGTGATACAGCTCCAGGCGCTCAATTCTTGACATGAAAACTCCAAATCAATCCTGATCGAGAATTCCCCGGGCTTTTTCAAGCAGCTGACGAACAGAAAACGGCTTTTTAAGAAAGTTGATTCCGGAATCGATAATGCCGTCGTGAGTTATATGATCTTCAGCGTGACCGGAAATAAAGAGGACCGGCAGCTCTGGCATTCGAATTGATAAAGCGGCAGCAAGATCTTTGCCACCGAGTTCCGGCATCATGACATCAGAAATAAGAAGGTCTATCGACTCTAGTATTGAATCATCGAAATCCAGGGCTTGCCTTCCGTTCTGCGCGTCGAACACGGTGTAGCCGTAAGATATCAGAGAGTTCTTTACAAAGCTTCGTACTCCGTCGTCATCCTCTGCCAACAGAATGGATTCTGCACCATTTAGATTCAGGACAGGTTCACTTTCTGTTACTTCGATCTCTTCGGACGTTGCCGGCCAGAAAATGCGGAAGACAGTTCCCTCACCTTGGTTGCTTTCGATTTCAATGTCGCCTTTATTTTGTTTAACAATTCCATATACAGTTGAGAGGCCGAGGCCGGTTCCCTGGGGCTTGCTGGTAAAAAACGGATCGAAAACCCGCTTTATCGTTTCGTCATCTATTCCTATCCCGTTATCCCGGATAGTCAGCTTCAGACAGTCTTGAACCTTGCTTGTATCGAGAACGGGTTCCCTAACGAGAGAGCGGCGCA
The DNA here is from genome assembly GCA_018644745.1 of Spirochaetales bacterium. The sequence goes on along the minus strand of JABGPX010000536.1, from coordinate 100 downwards.
CAGGATTGGTTTCGATTCTGATTGTAGGGCGATGATCATTCCGTTCGACCTCAGCGAGGGCGTCTCTCGCGTTAACAAGCAGGTTAACAATTATCTGTTC
>JABGPX010000638.1 GCA_018644745.1 Spirochaetales bacterium | reverse complement strand
CAGTTAAAAGCCGGATATATGAAGCCAAACAGCGTATGAGGAAAAAGCTGCCGAATCTGGTCGAAACCGTTGAACAGACTCCTCAATACTATAAAAGGCAGAAGGAGAAACTTATGAGATCGATTGAGATGATAAAAACGGGTGCGTATGTAATAAAACGCCTCTCACTGAAACAGCAGATGGAGCTGCTGAACTGTGTAGAACAGGATTTGAAATTCCCAGAACCATTACTAGCCGGATTAGGTGAAATCGATACTGGAAGGGAATTTATTCGGGAACACCATGGCAAACTGTTATTTCCGGATCTGCTGCATATCCTGAGTTATGACCCGGCCCTTGAAAAGTGGCTGATGGATAACCTGCTTGAGATCAAGTCGTTGTTCTTCGAACAGATTGCAAAGAACCTTTTTATTTTTGAAGACATCGTACTGCTTGATGATGCGGCTCTTTCAGCGGTACGGGAATCAGCAGATGATGAAACCCTTTTGACGGCAGCCCTGACCTGCCCATACGAAGTGAAAAAAAAGGTGGTGGCATTGCTGGCGGCAGATGATGATGCCGAAGCAGCCCTTCTGAGTAGAATCCCCGTTCTTGAGACAGGGATTGATATAATCAACCGTGCCAAATACTCGGTTGTGCAGATTATCCGCACACTGGAATCAGAAGGGAAAATCAAGGTGCAGCGGCTCCCTGAAGTAGGCCAGTAAGTCCTATTCAAGAACGATAGGCTTGCGGTCCACATGTGCTGAGCTTATTATATGGCAAATGAATAAAAGTGATTTCAACGAACATGCAGAAGAAAACCGCCAGATATGGGATACAAATGCCGGATGGTGTCGTGGTGTTTTCCGTGATACACCCCTGTTTTCACTCAGCTGCAATACAACGATTCTCCGAAACAAACGAGGACGAGGCGGGGCGTCATGTCATCCGAAACGGGATTAAAGTGTCGCAGTACCTGTCTTCCTTTGTAAGAAAGTCAGAGGGCATCATCGGTCAACCGGAACCTCAGTTCTACTTTCATCGTCCTATGAATATGCTGTTTCAAGCATGTTTTAAAACTGGATTTATAATGACGGGAATGGAGGAGCCAGGATTCCCAGCACCCGATAAGCAAAAGTCCGGCATCGCAAGCCAAGGGAGGGTTTATGACTTCAAAAACCAAAAAAGAGATCGCTGATGTACGAATCCAAATGATGGGTGAGATTCTGGAAGCATTTGAAGCCGAGACATCTGGGCTCTTGAGAGTCGACGCTGCTAGGTTCGTCGCCGCAAATATTTAGGAGGATAGTATGCAAACGACAGCACAGTGCCGCGTTCTTAAAAAGGTATTGCTAGAGTCACTTCATCGATATCAAGAATATAGTGACTTACTAGAATCTGAGTTCAACGATTGTATGGCTGATTACCCGGCATTTCTCAGAGCAATGGCGGATGCATATGATACTGCTTCTCCCGAATTGATGGTTGAAGAGAAGCCGCGGTTCAAGGGGTATACCGACTGGGCGGAAACATATGACCAAGAGACGAATAATCCCGTGATTGCGGGTGAAAACCGGGTCTTTGGCAAGATAGTGTCTCATTTGAAAAAGGATACAGTACTGGATGTTGGGGCAGGTACCGGACGACACACAATAAATCTTGCACGTGCAGGTGCGCATGTAACGGCTGTAGAGCCGAATGACGGAATGCTAACAAAAGCAATAGAAAAGGCGCGAGCAGAAGGACTCGATATTGAGTTCCATTCTCGCGAGGTATATGACATTTTGGATGATGAACGAGTATTCGACCTTGTCCTTTGTTGCCTGGTGCTCAGTCACGTCGAAGACCTTGAACGAGCGTTTACGGAGTTAGCCGGACGCGTTGCCCCCGGCGGTCATTTGGTAGTAACTGATTTTCACCCGGTTAACCTGCTGGTCGGGATGCGTACTTCATATGTTCATAATATGACCAAATTCTATGTTCCGAATAGTATCCACTTGCCGTCAAAGTATGTTGAAATTGCCCAAGAAAATGGACTACGGCTTATTTCCTTCCACGAAAGCGGGGAAATACGCGACTTTCCGAATATGCCGGCGACTCTTGTGTTAGTTTTCAATCGCGGCTAAATGTGGTTCCGTATTGTACCACATAGATATCCTCGATGGTGAAGCGGTGTAATGAAGGAAAAATGATTCGACAAGCCACAATACCAGACGCAGCCGAGATTGCTCGAATCCATGTAGAAAACGCTGGGCGCAGAATCTTGAAAATACCGGCAGCAATATTTATGTAGCAGAGGACGAAACTGACGATGCCGCTCTGAATTTGACATGAAACTGATAGTCTGTTATAAATCTAACATGGTCCTAAGCAATACGCCCGCAAAACATCTACTCATGAAGAAGTGCAAGCAGAATTTTCAAAAACGCGGGGCATGGTGGATCATGTATTAAGCATAGATCCCACATGATATTTGGTAATCAACCCCGCTACGGCGGGGTTTTTTTATGTTTAGGTGGAATCTGTAATTCAGGAGGGAGCGATGAGCAAAGCTATTAGCGAATCGTGAGCATCACAACTGGTAAAAGCCGATGATTCATAAATTTATAGGAGGACCACATGGATAGATACAAAGTTGCTGTAATAGGCGTAGGCATGGTTGGGGAGCAGATTATTTCCATTCTAAGAGAACGCGATCTGCCAATTGAATGGCCGCCGAAGGTATACGCAACACGTGAACGTACCGAGACGCTTGCCGGCGAGCAGTTTCTGGTTGAGGAAGTATCGGAGGATAGCTTCAAAGATGCTGATGTTGTTCTTTTCGCCGGGAAGGAAGGCGCGAAAGGCGCCAGTGTGCAGTGGAGGGCCTGCGCGGAAGCTGCGGGAGCACTGTGCATAGATAACAGCAGCGATTTCAGAATGGATCTTGGAGTGCCGCTCGTTGTGCCCGAAGTAAATCTCGACGCCGTTGAATTACACCATAGGTTCATTGCGAGCCCGAACTGCTCGACAATTCAGATGGTAATGACGCTTGCACCGCTTCATCGAGCAGCAACTGTGAAGCGTGTTGTCGTCTCAACATACCAGAGTGTCTCGGGTTGGGGTGTCCGGGCAAACGAGGAATTATATGATCAAATCCCCCATGCTTTAGGATCTTTGGATAATATACCTTTCGATCCCACAGTAATGGCCCGACCAATTGCATTCAATCTGCTTCCACATATTGATAGGTTCACCGACAATGGATACACAAAGGAAGAAATGAAGATGGTTCTCGAAACGCAAAAAATCATAGGTGACAATAATGTTGGAATCAACGCAACTACGGTTCGAGTGCCGGTATCTGTAGGCCACGGTGAGAGCATTAACATCGAGACGGAGGAGAAGCTGGCTGTTCATGAAGTGCGGAAGATTCTTGAGGACGCTCCGGGTCTGATAGTTCTCGATGATCTACATCCCGAGAACCCTCGAAATGACGCTTCTGAAAGGACATATCCAACGGTGGAAGAACTGCGAAAACCCGAATACAGAGACTCGGTTCTCGTTGGGCGGATAAGGGAAGATTCTACCGTGGCGAACGGCATTAGCCTTTGGTGCATAGCAGATAACCTGAGGAAAGGCGCCGCTTTAAATGTTGTACAAATATGGGAAGGTCTCCTGGCTCGAGGCGGATCATGAATAGGAGGGGTATAAATACAATGACTACGTCCCAGAAAGCTTTGCCTTTGAGTAATGAGGAACTTGAGCAGATCGTTCTCGAGCATCCAACGCCGTTCCACATCTACGACGAAAAGGCAATCCGAGAAAATGCGCAAGCGCTGCTCAATGCGTTTGCATGGAATAGCGGCTTCAAAGAGTACTTTGCAGTGAAGGCGACTCCAAATCCCTTTCTCCTCAAAGTGCTCGAAAGCGAGGGATTCGGCACGGATTGCAGTTCACTTCCGGAGCTCCTTCTGTCTGAAAAAGTCGGCATCGTCGGCGAAAATATCATGTTTTCATCCAACGACACACCTGCAATCGAATTTCAAAAAGCCCGGGAATTAAACGCGATTATCAATCTGGATGATATCAGCCATATCCCATTCCTAGAGAAAAACGGCGGCCTTCCGGAGGTGATTTCCGCCCGGTACAACCCGGGAAAACTCAGAGCAGGAAGCTTCATCATGGGAAATCCCGAGGATGCGAAGTATGGGTTTACCCGCAATCAAGTAATCGAAGGTCTGGCCAAACTGCGGGACAAGGGAGTGAATAGATTTGGATTGCACACCTTCATTGCATCAAATGAGCTGAATCCGGATTATTTCATTGATACATTCGATATGCTAATTGATCTAGCGATCGAGATAAAAGCGAAGACCAGAATCCGACTGGAATTCCTAAATATAAGCGGCGGGATTGGTATTCCATACAGGCCTGAGCAGAAGGGAGTGGACTTGTCATACATCGGTAACGGCATTCGACGGAAATACGAAGAGAGAATCCTGCCACATGATCTGCACCCGATGGCAATTTTCATGGAGAGTGGGCGGATGATAACTGGACCGTACGGGTATCTTGTCTCAAGGGTCCTTCACAAGAAAGAAACTTACAAAACTCATATCGGACTCGACGCAAACATGGCGAATCTGATGAGACCCGGGATGTATGGTGCATACCATCACATTACGGTTGCCGGCAAAGAGGATTGGGAGCATAACCACTGTTACGATATTACCGGTTCCCTCTGTGAACCAATTGATAGATTTGCTATAAATCGACCATTGCCGGAAATCGAAATAGGCGACTTGGTGGTTATTCATGATACCGGAGCCCATGGGCATTCGATGGGGTTCAACTATAATGGCAAATTAAGGTCTGCTGAACTGCTGCTTCGTGAAAGTGGTGAGGTAATTGAGATACGAAGAGCGGAAACAGTTAATGACTATTTCTCTACATTGAATTTCCTGCAAGTCGAAAGCTTCAAGGTATAGAAGGCAGAATGAAAACTGCACGAAGTACATCACAGCAGCGAATATCATGAATAGGACCCCTCGTAGGCTTGCCGCTATTCGAAGTATTGCCGAAAGTGTTTCCAATATCCGCGGCTCCCGCGAGTAACGAAGGTGCGATCGACGTCTGGCGCTCGGGCGTATTCACTTAAACGATACCCACCCTTTACCACACACCAGTTCATCCACCGCGCGTCGATTGCCGTTTCAGGGCAGCTATATATGCAACGCATGCACCACAGACAATTGTTACCGAAGCGAATCCGATGATTTTCTTCTCGGATGTTTTGGACCGGACAATCTTTTATACATCTCCCACAGAGGGTGCAGTTTGTCGTCGTTTGCAGCGCTCTGCCGAACTGCTTCCGTCCATATCTGGATTCCAGGCGGTGCAGAATCCTGGCTATCCATCGCCATCGCCGGCATGGGCGTAAACGCGAGTTTGTACCCGCCGTGAGCTCCTTCGCGTGTTGAAGCGCCTTTATCTTGGCTTTGTCGACTATCTGCAGATTGAACGGCCGCTGATAGTTGATGAACCAATTACAGGGCATAAGATAGAGGAAATCATGAAAAACATCGTAGCCTTTGGCTTCCACAATGCGAATCAACTCTTCGGAAGCCGTGTTATTAATCGGGTGATTATCCGCCGCAGATTTGAAAATAAAAACCCTGCCTCGACCGCGGACAAGAGCTTCGGCAAAACTGCTGACCAGCGCGGACGGGCCAAAACCCAGTACGGGATGGCCTATACCGAATAAATCGTAACAGGCCGGGTTGAATTCGCACATACCGTCTCTTGCCGCGCGCAGG
>JABGPX010000488.1 GCA_018644745.1 Spirochaetales bacterium | reverse complement strand
TGTCGGATCGTTCTTTTAGCTCCGCGTGGAGCTCCCGTTCGATCGAGGGAATGAGTAAACGTTTGAGACCGTCTTTCAACGCATCGAAGAGCTGGTCCTTTGAACTCCTTGCCTCACGTGGTATCCAATAGCGGCGAATATTCTCCAATGTTCGATCGGTATCAATCCTGATTTTAGCCGTGAGCTGCTTCTCTCCGACACCTCGCATTACCGCCAGATACCGGTGTGAAGGCATCCAGGCGATTTTCTCGCTTTGTCCGTCGAAACGGGCAAAGACTCCTTTTGAATCAAAACTCTTGCCGGCATGAATTTCGATAATGCCGTGACGGCGCCCGTGCTCCCGAAAAAGCTCCCGCTCTTTACGGTTATCGCTGTATAACTCAGCGACAATATCCTGAGCCCCTTTCACCGCCTCTTCGGCGGTAGTAACATCATCGCGGATGAACTCCCGAGCCTTCTCGAGAAACTCATCGTGAGTTAGCCGGCCGCCGCGCAGCAGATCCGCGAGGGGTTCCAGCCCTCGTGCGATCGCGAGGCCGGCTCGCGTGCTTTTCTTCTCTTTGAACGGCCGGTAGATATCTTCAACAGCCGTAAGGGAGTCGGCCGTGTCGACGGCCTTGCGCAGAGTCTCCGTCAGGTGCCCTCGTTCTTCTATAAGACGCAGCACTTCCTGCTTCCGATCCAGCAGTTTTCGTGAATAGAGATAAATTTCCTCGAACTCCCGCAGCTGCTCGTCCGTCGCGCTCCCGGTGAGTTCCTTACGGTAACGGGCAATAAAAGGGATAGTCGAGCCGCCTTCGACCAGTGTTATGATATTATTGGTATGTTCTCGGCTCAGGCCCGTTTTACCGGCGACGATGCTCGCTAGATCACTCATGTTATTCCTTTCATGATAGAGAGTATAACGAGGTTTGAAATTAGATGCAAAATCAATAATTCATGAGATATCGGCAAGTCTCGAGAAGATCTCCCCGGTCCATGAATCTGAACCTCTCATCCCGCGGTACCTTCCGGGCACCTCGAATTCGTATCTGAAGCCATCGGACTGCCATTACCCTCGGCAAGCCGCGCTTCTCCTTGTCAGAAAGTGGCGCAACCATCTCATATGCTCGAAGAAAGGCCATTGCTATAACTGGATCTATGGTTACCCGCTCGGCCATTTTATGAAACAGTGCGAGAGTTTTACCCGGATTTTCTATCTGCGGGATACTCCCGGGGGTGAATGGCTGCCCATCGATCCATGGAAAAAGCTCATAGACCTAATTTCCTCTACTAACATAACTACCGCCCGATTTCGTCGAGAGCGGTTCGGCCGCCGGAATTCCCGCTCTCGAGAGCAGGTAAAGGAGGCGGTGTTCATATTCTATGCTGGCTGGGGAGGTATGTTCATGATTCCTTCCGCGCAGAAAATAGCTTTTTCCGCTGCAATCAATCCGTATGCCGGATCCCGCTGTTCCTCCGGTGATTCCGCGGATGATTATATTGGGACCGTTTCCAGGAATCGAATATGCGCTGTCTATTATTTCCCTTGCTTTCCCGCTCAAGACACTTTGCCTATCTACTAAAACCCGACAGCACAACCAGCCGGTATTGCTTGATCATATCAATGCTCAGGGTAACCATACCGTCTTGATAGGAAAAAGGTATCCGTGTTCCGCCGTCGAAGATCGCCGATTTCGGCTCTTTAGATCGTACTGAGAGAGAAAATGTCGAAACAGGAATCACCGATCCAAGGGGAAACTCGTTGTCTCCGGTATTGTTGATTAGGTGAATTACAATCCTTGCCCGCTGTCGGCGGAGTTCTATTTGCATGGTAGGCGGTGCGTTAGTGACAATTTGGCATCTGCTTCCAATTACCGATCGTATAGCAGCACCAGCGAAGCGCTCCCAATGGGGTATTCGAAACCGCATCCACTCCGCGCCCGGGGCGCAGGCGAAATAGAGCCATTTCCCTTTTCCAAGGCCGCCCTTTAGTGCCATGGGGTAGGGTGATACGCCTTGAGGCGGCCGGTAATGAAAGCCGACTGGGTTCATATATCTGGCCAGAACTTCTGTTTCTTTAATACCGGAGATCTTCAGGGCATGCTCCGGACGCGGAATGAGCTCGTGGGTATCAAACTCCGGTATGTTTCCCGCGCCGGACTCAATAATTGCATATTCTTCGAATGCCGCCGGCTCAAAAGCCTCCAGCTGCTTGGGACGACCGATCCCGGCTCCGCCCTCACCCGGCGTTCGAATCGAACCGGTCTCGTCGTACCAGCCCGATTCAAAAGTAGAGACAACAGCACCGCCGGCTTCCTGAAAAACGCGCAGCTCATCGAGTGCATCCTCGGCGAGACAGGCGGCGTTCGGCAAAATGATGCAGTCGTATTGCGCCAGCGTCTCGGAGGTCAGATCACTGTCTCTTAAAACTGAAAAGGGAAGATGCTGCCGGGTAAGTATGTAACACCAGCCCCTAAATTCCTCGGCGGAATGATCTTCGCAGGTGCGTTTGAATGCGATGGTATCTTGCACTGTTCCGCGCGAGATCGAGGCGATCAGATCTTCCTCTTTGCCGGTACTGGCTCCAGTGCGGAGAGATTCCAGGTGTGACAGATAATGCCGCGCTGTTGCATCGGAGCGAACAAGAGCAATTTTCGCCGCTGGTTCATCATTTTCGAGAAATCCTTCGATCGATTCGACAAGACTCCAGCCATCGGTCACCGGATTTAGAGTTTTTGCTTTCTGATGCTCGAGCGCGGGGGTAAACACGGCTATCCACGGATTCGCCCCTCCTGCAACGGTTTGATAAAATTCCCGCCCCAGCTCCGCTGCCGGCATTCCGACATAATGCCAGCCACCCACCGCATGATCGCTGAAAACCACTGCGGGGTTATCACCTGCGCTCAGGAATTTCGCCATTACTGTCGTATCAAGCCAATCTTCATGAGGTACACCGTAGTGCACAAAAACTTCGGCGCCGGTTATATCCTGTTCGGTTTCCAGCTTCCACGGGTTCCTGGCGCTTTGTGTGCTGAGCTGCCAGCCTCCGGCATTGCAGAAAATTATGCCCTCGTCATTGGTCTCCCGAACCGCTCTGCGCGCGTCTCGAACAAACCGCTGCATTGAGTCTTCACGGAAGTCTACCCAGGCTTTCCATTCATTCGACCAGTTCTCTTCCTTCGGCGCGTCGAAGCCGGTTTGAGCTTTAAATTGATCAAGACAGGTTTCGCAATAGCAGGCACCCGGAAATACCACCGGGCCATCCAGGAAAACTCCTTCCACACCGGTTATCATAACTTCTGAGAGTAGCAAGAAAGCGAAATCCCGCCATGGCGAGTTTACGCACATTGTAGTTCCATTACCGTAAAGGGGATGAGCTTTACCGTATGAAACACCGTCCGCTTGCATTTGTTCCCAGCCGGGATGCTGAGCCGCGAAGTTGTATGAGAACCAATGAAGATTCACGTATGCGATAAGGTGTATGCCTACCGCCTGTGCAGGCGGAAGGTATTCCCGGAGTATATCTCTGCCGCCGAGGGTCGGGTTCTTTTCAAAATGAGGGGAATCAAAGTTTACGATATGCGCGGTGCCTGGAGAACTGCCGCCGTTTGCCATAATCCATTCGCAGTTTGCATGGCAGGTGTTTCGTACCTCATCCGCGTGCTGCCGGAGATCACCCGATAGAAAATTCGTAAAATCATTCAATGGATCGTAGCGTATCATTCTGATCGGCTTGTTCCACCATTTGAGCTCCCGGCCTGTGTTCATTATGCTTCCTTAAATAGCGTATTGGGTTCTGTAGAGAACCGCGTATCGATGGTTCTGCTCAATAAGAGAAGCATGAGTGCCTTCCTCGATAATTTTGCCGTGTTCCATCACATAAATTTTATCGGCGTCGCGTATAGTGGAAAGGCGATGAGCGATAACTAAACTTGTCCGCCCTTTCATCAGCACATCCAGCGCTTTCTGTACGACCAGTTCAGATTCGGAATCTAGCGAACTTGTCGCCTCATCGAGCAGGAGAATCGGAGCGTCCTTCAACAGCGCCCTGGCTACGGCAATTCGCTGGCGCTGTCCGCCGGAGAGCTGTATGCCCCGTTCTCCGACCAGCGTATCGTAACCATCCGGAAGCTCATCGATAAATTCATCAGCGTAAGCTGCCGCGGCGCAGCGTCGAATATCATCAATTCCTGCGCCAGGTCTACCGCAGGTTATATTTTCTCGTGCTGTTCCATCGAAAAGAAAAGTATCCTGAGGTACAAAGGCGAAAAAATCCCTTACATCTCCTATAGAGTAATCCTCCAATCGTTTTCCGAATATACGGATTGTGCCGCCGCCGGGTGGATAGAAGCCCAGAAGTAATTTGAAAAGAGTTGTTTTCCCACCCCCGGATGATCCGACAAGAGCAATTCGTTTTTCAGTTTCAATTCTCATATCTAAAGACTGGAAAACCGCGACGCCTTTTTCATATGAGAAGGAGATGCCGGAAAGTTCTATTGCTTTTGATGTTTTAGTCGGTGTTTCTCCGGCTGCACCGCCAGCGTGTTCCGCCGGATAGTCGAGTATTTCAAATATTCTATCCGCCCCGGCGAGAGATCTCTGAATATTTGTTACATAATTTCCAAAGCCCCGGAATAACCACAATACGCCGCCGAGTAGATTAACCACCGCGAGCAGCGTGCCCAGTTCGCTGGTTCCACCGATTATTAGGATGCTGCCTATTCCGAAAATTCCGGCAAAACTGAACATCGAAACAAAATTGCCGAACCCTTGAAGCATTGATCCGTACACAGCCTGTTTCATGGTCAACCGATAAGCCTCTCTGTTTGTATCCATGAAAATATCGAGCAGCCGTTTGCGAAGGCCGAAAATTTTCACGATCTCTCTTCCGGCAATTACATCGGTGAAACGCTGGGTTAGAATAGACAAAACCTCCTGGACTTTTTTACCTATCCTCCTCATCGGTTTTGCCATGAGGGTGTTAACTACTACAATCGCTATTCCCAAGCTGACTGCGATTGTTCCGTATCGCCAATCGAGAAAGAATATCGCGACAAGAGATCCTGCTCCGGACAGGGTTGACTGAAACAGCATTTTTGCCTGCCAGCCCCATGCCTTGGATGCTGTTTCTACGTCATTGGTGAGCCGGCTGATAAGATCGCCGCTGTGATTTCGTTCGATATAGGAAACCGGCAACTTATACACTTTCGCATAGAGCGAATAGAGCAGTTGTCTCCGCAGTTCATTTGTCCCGCGGTAGAAAAGAAACCAAATAAAGGGAAGAATCAGCGTAATGGTAAAAAGCGCGGCAAAATAGAAAAGAGCTGCTCTGGTAAGCTGCTCAACGTCGCCGGCCACAATCCCGTCTGTCATCCATTTGATTCCAAAGGCGGTAATGAGGCCCGCGCCCATATAATAGGTACTTACGGATATCAGTCCAAAGGAATAATAGAACCGCCACTTGCCTTTCAGATGAGACAGGAAGCGAACAAACGGGTTTTTCTGGATCCTATTTCGCAATGCCATCCCGCCCTTCCTGAAATTGATCAAATTGAGTTTGATAGAGCTGCCGGTATAAGCCGTCTGCATTCATGAGTACTTCGTGGCTTCCTTGCTCGACGATGGTACCGTTGTTGATAACCAGAATTCTATCGGCGTGTTTTATTGTAGACAGTCGATGTGCCGCAACCACCACGGTTTTGCCCATCTCCAGCAGCCGCTGGATTCCCCGCTGTATCCTGGCTTCCGCTTCCGCGTCAAGTGAACTGGTCGGTTCATCGAGAAGAAGGATCGGCGCGTCTTT
>JABGPX010000278.1 GCA_018644745.1 Spirochaetales bacterium | reverse complement strand
ATACCGACGCTGCTACCTCATAGGGATTCCTTTATGCCCGCACTGGATGCAGAGAATCGGAGCTATTTACGTCGCCTAGACGGTGAGCTTTACAAGAAGATGAGTGAATTACACGATACTGGCAAACTTTGATACATGGGGGCGAATAATTGCCGCTGCTAATTGGAGGATATTAATACGAACATCCGTAAGCAATTTATACTGAGCGGTAACAAAGTAAATAACAACCATGATAAAAAACAGCTTCAAAGGCTTGGCAATCACCAAAAAAATCAACATTTAGTGTAAAGAATCAAAAAAAGCCGGTTAGAATTTCGTTTATAAGGTCAGTTCTGTATTCGAGACTCGATACAAAGCGGATTTTTGTATCGCGGCGTACAAGCTCAGCTTCACAGTTCGCTGCTCTCAAAGAAATCGATTCATTCTGCCACGCGGTGAATTCCGAATTATAGCTTGGCTGACATGTTCGCAAATTATCTACTTTTTCCAACCCGCTATTTTTATGGAATGTCGTCCCATAAGCTCTGCAGCTCCTGATTTGATGCAATAAGCCGATCGAACTCTCCGGCATCGTTTATTTTCCCATCTTTTAGCACGATGATCTGATCAGCCTGCCGAAGCAAGAACGGCCGGTGAGAGACTGCAAGATAAGTTGCTTGTGCTGACCTAAGCAGCCGGGACCATAGTTTCTGCTCAGTATGAACATCAAGAGCACTCGACAGATCATCAAATACGAGGAGCTCAGGGCTCCTTACGAGCATTCTCGCCGCTGCAGCTCGATGTTTTTGCCCGCCGGATAACTTAACTCCTTTGGGTCCAACAACAGTATCAATCCCGTGCTCAAGTTCAGGTATATCGGCCTCCAAAACTGCTGCAGTGAAAGCTTCCGAAAGATTCGTACTCGTTTCAGGAAGACCAAGCAAGACATTGTTCTTGAGCGTATCGCTAAAAAGCCGGGGATTCTGGGGAGTATAAGACGTGCGCGGCGGCCTGAGAAACGAAACAGGGTCTTTGATATCAATACCATTCCACGCAATGTTACCTGAATCGACCTTTAGTAAGCCAAGAAGAGCGCGGAGCAAAGTCGTCTTACCCGATCCTATTCGGCCGGTTATTACCGTAAGTGTTCCCCGGGAAATAGACAGGTTTATATTTGACAGGCCCTTTTCTGTCCCAGGAAAGGAAAGCGACAAGTTTCTGCATTCAAAAGACTCAAGACGATGCTCTATAAGTTTTTCGACTGCTGCAACATCTGGTAGCGGCCCATGAAGGTATACCGGCGTGTGCTTTACCAGGTTGGCGTCATCTATGACTTGATCGCCATCTACGCCGTACATGCCCGAAAGCCGATCGAGTGATACTTTTGACTGTTTGTATCGAACGAGAACTTGACTTGCTGTTGTGACCATCCCGGCTATGATTCCAATGTAGTATACGAACAGTGCGAAATCACCCACCGAAAACTTGCCAGATTTCATGACCTGAGCAACGGCGACCAGAATGATACCGGTTCCTATGCTCGCAACATTTTGAAATATAGCCTGCAATCCAGCTGAGAACACTTGATCTCGAACCGCTGCTTTCTGACGGATATCATTAAGGGACCGAAACTTTTGTACCATCCGCTTTTCCGCAACTGCGACTTTTACTGCCTCAATGAAACTAAACATTTCACTTATAAGTCCAGTGACCGATCCGGCAGCTTCTCTGCTAGCCGTTCGATAGGTTTTTACCCTATTACCAAGCAGCTGAACCGTCACAACCATTGCCACAACGGGAAAGAGTACGAGCACGGTAATCATTGAATTGATCTTCAGCATCACGATGACCGCAATTAGCGCGGATGAAAAATGAGCAATAAAAAAAGGAAGTTGTGTCATGAAATTCACTAATTCGCTCGCATCGCCACGAAATCGACTGATAGCCTCTCCGGGTGAAGAGGGCAACGGGTTGGCTCCCGGTTGGTCAAGAACATGAACGAATGCGTTCCTTCTTAGAAGCGCACCAAGGGCAAAATCCGTACGAAAATGCACCGGGATGTCGAGAAATATAGCTCCGGCCCTTACAAACGCATTCGCGATGAGAAAAGCGCATAATGCGTACGGGTTGAAAGCGATGTTTGCGTCGCCGGTAAGGTTGTCAAAAAACGCTCGCGTTATTAGCGCGATCGCTTGGAATGACGCGCTGAAAATCACAATCCGCAAAAGGATTATGAGTGAGAAATGCCCGGTGCGGAATCGAAAGAGCGACCAAAAAGCAGTGGAGCGTTTCATGATGGGCGCCCTGCATCCGGGGGCTCACTGTGTGACATTTCCAGGTTGCTTTGAAGCAGCTCAGAGAACAGTGAGGCTGGATCATTCGCCAGATTGGATCGACGTCCTTGTTCGGCGATTCGTCCTGAGTCAAGTATCATGATCTCATCGGCTATAGTTACGGTCGAGAGTCGGTGGGCAATTATTATAGCTGTTTTGCCGGATACAAGCCGTTGAATGCTTGCATCAAGTAATCGTTCTGTCGCCGGGTCGATCAACGACGATGCCTCATCGAGAACTACAATACTCGGATTCTGCAATAGGAGTATTCGAGCGAAGGCGAGAAGCTGAGCCTCTCCGGCCGAAAGTCCGCCACCGCCCGATTCTAGCTTCATGCCGAGCCCATCCGGCATCCGGTTAATCCACTCCTTAAGACCGAGCTCACTAATGGCATTAGCAATCCTTTCGTTGGATATGGATGAGTCAAAAAATGTAAGGTTTTCACGAATGGTGCCTTCGAGTATGTGGACGTTTTGAGTTACGAGGCCGATGCTCTTCCTGAGTGATGACAGCTCAAAATCAGATATGGCGATGCCATTAATAAAGATGCTTCCCGCCTGAGGTTCATACAAGCGGTATAGAAGTCTCGATAATGTCGTTTTTCCTGCGCCCGTTCTGCCCAGAAGGCCAAGAATGGTTCCAGGTATAAGTTGGAATGAAAGATCTGAGAGTACCTTTTCATCGGTGTACGCAAACTCTATGTTTCGAAACTCGACCGACGCCGCGCCCTTATCAATATCAAGGGTTCCATCGTTAGAAATAACGGATACATTGGCTAAGAGCTCGAAAACTCGATCAATACTTGCCCCAGCGCGTTGAAGGTCCTCCATCTGATGTGTGATGGCTTGCATTGGCCGGTTTAGCAGCGACATATAGTGGAAGACGAGATACACAGTTCCGATTGTGATCCATCCGCCCTTAAACAGGTATGCGCCTACGGCGAGTGCCAACGCCTCACCAACGGCGAAAAGCAGCCATGAGGTGTTAACCATGATATTTACCATTAAGGCACTTTTTATCTGCAGCTTGAGCCATGCTTGAGTCAACCCGAAGAATCGTCGAAGGACATAGTTCTTCCCGCTACAGGCCTGGATATCCTCGGTTCCAGAGAGATGCTCTTCGAGAAATCCAAAAAAATCCGCACTGGCCTGGCGGGTGGCTTTCCAATATGGAGTCGCGAAGCTGCGGAAGCGATTCAGCACGTATAACGCAATCGCTGCAAAGACCAATAATGCGAGGCCTGCTCGAGGTTCCTCTCTGAAAGTCACGGCGATAATCCCTACCACCAGCACGGCATTTCCTATGATCTGAAGAGCAAATTGAGAGAAGAAGTTTCCCAAGGCGTTAATGTCTCCGTCGATTCGCTCAATCATCTCACCCGGAGTATGCTCGTTGTGAAACGACATCTTCAACGAAAGACAGTGTTCGGTGACATCCGCTCGAAGCCCGTTTGTGGCGGTCCAAGCGACGTTATTGCCAAGGATCGCCATCGCGACCACTACGCCCTGATTTATTACCGACAGCCCAATGAACAGCACCGCAGCAAGTATAAGATCTTTCAAGGCGGCACCTTCTTTCGCGGCGTCGATAAAGTACCTTAGTATTTGAGGATTAACGAGTTGTAAACCGATACTAAGCATCAGAAGAAGGCCGAGAAAAATTACGCGCAGTAGCTGAGGTTTCAGGTACACACCAAGGAGCTTGGTGTATCGATCCAGAGGAATACGAGGTTTTCTTTCTGTTGATTTATTATCAGTTATAGGCATTTAAATATACTTTTGACGATAGCAAAGTGTATTTGATACTGGTATGAATGGCAACATCCGCTCAGTTCTTCAGTGCAATCTGCGTATTTAGTCTACTATCATCGCTCAAGTCTCAATCTCTATTGTATTTCGATCTACCACATTTCCTGTCACTATATGGTGTGTAGCAGACACAATATTGCGCAGGTTCCTCTGCAAAAAATGATGTGCAATGTCTTTTTTTTTAGCTAATTCCCCGGTTCAATGCGACATAGTGGGGGGATCCGAGGCCGCCAGTGTCGGCACTTTCGACGACCTCGGATGTATCAGCATCTCACGCATAGAGCAACGGGCGGGTTTCTATATAGTAAGCAAATGTGACCTACTTCACATAACTGGTTCATAGTGTGATGTAGACTCCGAGGGTACTATCAACGAAATTATTTATTTCGGAGGACAAGATGACAAATCTATTCGAAGAGGTCGGAACACTTGAGGTGGTTGTTGGAAGAGGTTGTATTTCCTCTTATGAGATCGACAAGCTAAAGCCGACAGACATTGTATTAGTTTCAGATCGAGAGGCTGGTGAACCGGTATCATTGCTGTTCAACTCTCAACTTCTCGCAGAAGGTGAAATAGTCGCGGTTGACGGGATATTCGCGGTACGTGTAGTCAAACCGGTTTGGAACTATTCGCCATTACCATTTGCCGGACAACCTGATGATCTTATGGAAATGCTCGAATTTCGAATTAGGTTAGCATCGGTCAAAATGCGGCTCTCGGATCTTGTCGGCGTCAGTGAGAACAGTATTATAAACCTCGGCATCGAAGCAAAGAAGGAGAATAGTCTTGAACTCACAGTGGCGAATACTGCTATAGCCACGGGCACAATATGGGGTTCGAGCAGTCGCCAGTTCGGTCTACAAATAGAAACCGTGAGTCACCGGACCGGCAGGGAGTTTGAGGTGTTTACTTCTGGGTCTGTTGCGAATGGCGTGAAGGTAACTAGAGACCAGGACCACATTTTCCTCCTGGATAAGTTTACCAAAAACCAGGTCCAGGCTGTTTCCATAATACATGAACGATTTGCTTCCAACCTACATGCCATGGGTATGGATCAATCTGAATTCCATTGTACATACGTCGATCAGGTGAGTTATGCTAACTTGTTAGGCTCTCTCGACCGGGATATTATCTGCGTCCTCGCCGAGAGTACGAATGAGATCAGGAAGGACGTTGCTTATAAGTCAAAGAGGTATGTCGTGCAAAATGAATACATGGAGCATAAACTTAACAATGATCAGGAGAAAAACCTCATCAGTAAAGTAAGCAAGCTTGATAATGTCCCTCCGCTCGGGTCATTTCTTGTATTTATCAAGGGCTCATCTAGTACCGCTACTAACGCATCCGATCCTGCATACCTCAAAGACTTTTTCACCTCTCTTCGCAATAGTTGGAAACAGAAATACAGAATGCCATTCTTAGCAGGGACCGTAATTGATGAGGAAAGGTATAAAACCATGTTCGATGGAACTGAGCACATGTTAGTTGCCGGCGTAGGAAACACTGATGGGAACATTGTGATGGCTTACCCTACTATCATTGTTTCAAAGATCATAAATGTCCTTGGTGATTAGGATTTCTTGATGGATACAGCGCTCATTTTAAGTCGGATACCTTGGTATGAGAAACTTCCAGAAAGTACCCGGCGTGCGTTTTGTCGTTTTAT
>JABGPX010000279.1 GCA_018644745.1 Spirochaetales bacterium | reverse complement strand
ACAAGAATAGATAGATAAAAACCACTATATTTTCCGAATTTCAACTTCAAGGATTTTCTTTCGCGATACTGAGCGAACGATAAAGAGCAGATCGTCGATCTGCAGTTCCTGGCCGGGTTCAGGAATATCCTCTAATATTTCTATCATATATCCTGATACTGTACGGCTTTCAGCTTCGAAATCAATCTCGAGTATTTCACCCGCACGATCCAGCTCGAAACTGCCGGGAAATATAAAGGTGTCTTCTCCTACACGTCTGAATTCTTCCTGAGGATGGTAGAAAAAATAGAGGAAATCCTCCACCAGCGTTTGGTAGGTTACGATGCCGGCGGTTCCTCCATATTCATCTATTACAAGGGCCATCTCACAGCGGTTTTCCATTATTTCCCGCAGAAGATCCATCAAGTTTTTCGATTCAGGAACCGGATGAATATTTTTGAGAATCGACATCAATGTTTTCCGGGTATCCAGGTTGTAACGGAAAGGCAGTATGTCTCGTATGTTGATATAACCGACAATATGATCGATGTCTTCCTTATATACGGGGATCAGCGGCTCGTGCTCATCCGGATGAAGGGAGGCAAGAAGATTTTTCAAACTGGTACTCGCATCGACCGCGTTCATCTCGGTCCGGGGTATCATGACATCTTCTGCCGTTTTCTCCCGGAAATCAAGAAACGACTCCAGAGTCGAGTGCTCCGAATGATGAATAATTCCTTTTTGAAGGCCCAATTGAAAGGTAGAGCTTATGAGATTCCGGCTGTCATCAGCTTCCGGGTTCATTCTGGAGGTAATAAGGGAAATAACTCCGCGTTCGATTCGTGTAAGCACAAAGCGAAATGGTGTCAGCAGGCGGTGCATTACAGCGAGTATTGGGGAAGAAAAGGTAAAAAAAGAAAGAGAGTGACGTATCGCGAGATTCTTTGGAGTCATCTCACCGAAAATAAGCACGAGGAGAGTCCCGATGAGAATAGAATACAGCCAACCGTAATGACCGAACCGCTCTCCAACTACCACATCCATGGTTGAGGCAAAATAGAAGTTAACAATCATATTGCCGGTGAGGATAGTTACAAGGATATCCGCCGGACGTGAAAGAATACGGGATATAAATTTCTTTCTTGCACCTTTTGTACCGGTGAGAAGCTTTTCTTTTTCCAGGTGATTTAGCGAAAAGAATGAGGTTTCGGATCCCGAAAAGAATGCTGACAGCATTAGCAGCACCGCCAGCAGAATGAGCTGAGGTATCATGTGATGGGATCTCTGTAGAGGCGGCGAGTAGGTCCGCCGGGGTCGTCGTCCATGTAATCGAGATGAGTATACACCGGCATTCGCTAAGGGTACAACACAAAAAAAAGCCGCCCCGAAGGGCGGCTCTCTGTCAGCGATCTATCTGTCTTACTTTATGTTTATAGTCGCTGCAAATCCGATAGTGGTAATAAAATCAAAAAAGTTGATATAGAACAAATCCATATCAAGCGCACTCAGGAACATCTCGCCGAAAAAATCCAAGGTCAGCTCGGGGAACGGGAGCCAGCGAAGCATGAAATTCATTTCACCGCTCCATGACGACGCGTTTTGGAACGCTGTAGTTGAGGTTATTTCGGTGCTGGCGGCCGTGGCTGCCGGAGCGGTAAAGGTAACCGCTGCCCCCGCAGAATCGAAGATTGTATTCACGGTTGTTGCAGGTAGGGCATCCGGCGTAATCGTCTTTGAGCTGGTTGTTTCAAACTGAAGCCGATAGCCGTTTATTATCTGGAATTTCCCTTCAGCCAGATTTACACGTGTTGCTACAGGTACATAGAAGGTATTCGTCGTGTCGGTAATCCTTGTTTGGCCGGATTCAGGAGCAGTTACCACTGTGGTTTGGGTGCCTTGAATATTCGCACCTGATCCAAGAATATCCGCGGGATCCGCGATTTCGGTGGCTCCGGTTTCGGTATATTTGATCGTTGTAGTCGTAACAGACGGGCCGGTTGTAGAACTGCTGAATTCCACAACAGGATTGTAGATAACTCCGCCTGCGACCTCAATCATGCCGTTGGGGCTTGCGAAATCAAAGATACCGCCGACTTCTAATCCTGTGGTATTTGTGATGGTGGTCATTGGTGAGGAATAGGTTTCACTGTAAGAATAGACCACCGGGTTGGATGAGATATCGTTAAATCCCGTGTAGGACATCGACTGGGTGGTTGCATCGGTCTGGTTTTCCGTTTTTAGGCCGTAAATTATTCCGCCGCGAAGGCGAACCTGCCCGAACTCACCAATCCGCATCGCAGGATCCACGTGGCCCGATATCTCCACATCAAAAATTGAGTTTTTAGCATTATCTAGATCTGTTGCGGGAGTACCAAGAGCTGCCGGTTCATTTTCATTTACAGGTACATTGTTGAAAAGTGTGCCTGTAAAAACACCGGTAAGGTTCGTGGCTTCGGTGCTGTACAAGGAGGTACCGCTGGCCAACCCGCGGGTGATATTAAGCGATGCCACATCTGTAGCAGCAGCGCCGGCAGGACCTAAGTGGCTCGCGGAAGCCATCACAGGGATGTTCGCCGTTGAAGGAGGACCTGTTTGGGTTTTGACTAAAATGCTGGCAATGATAGGAAGTGAATTCCCGAGAGGAAGGGTTAGTTGGCCCGTCCCGCCGATGGCGGTACTTGAAGCTGTGGGAAATCCCTTGGTTTTGCCGGCTTCTCCGCCGCCGAAATGGATGGTGCTGCCTGTTAAGAGATCAGCAGCAGGAGTTACTTCCGCCGGGTCGTAAGTATAGGAATAAGTCCGTACACCTCCTGAGCGGCGTGCGCCTGTCATAAATTCTCCGAAAAAAGCTGCACCAATATTCCCGAGATCTACTCCAGCGGTGACAGTCGCATTTGTTTCTGATGTGTGATCCTCATAACTTACTGTTGTAACAGTAAGATCATCACGAACATTGTCCGCGTCTCCATCTGTTGCCACGGAGGTAGAGCTTTCAAGCGTAGAATTGGATCCATCTATATTTCCATTCTGGTCAAAAAGGAAACCGCCGATTACGCCTCCCCGGAAATCAAAAATCGGGAATAATGCTCCCATGAGCACAAGTCCGAAATCTCCGCCGCCACCTTCGCCGCCGTCGCTTGTAAGCGTACCGTTGGGATAGAATCCGTTAATATCTCCAATTTGGTTTACCGTGCCAAAGGTTGTCCAATTCCACGTTTCGTTGTTGGAGAATAAAGTATAAAAAGTATATCCTCCGTCCGGATCAAGCTGGGCCGGTGCTCTGGGAAGTCGATCTAGATCATCGGTGTATATGCCGTTCGTAGTGTAGTTGGGCATAGACCCGGGAAAATATGGATATAACGTGGTGTCCGGATTGACCCATGTCATTTCCTGAGCAGGCAGTAAGACCGCCGTAAAGAGCAGCAAAAGCGCAAATAGCAGTACTTTTCTCATAAAGAACCCTCCGCAATATAATAGATACAAAAAAGATAAGACTCCTGACAACGGAATGCAAGGCGGCAGCCGGATTTTATGAATTTCTGATGAGTATACAACAGTTATATGCTATTCAGGCGTTTATCGGTATTGCCTCAATCCCGTCGTCTGATTATATTCCTGTCATCATCAAACACTGGAAAATAAAACAAGGTATACGCAGGAGAACTATCCATGTCCAAGAGAAAATTTAAAACTGAAGTCAATCAACTCCTTCAGTTGATTATCCATTCGCTTTACTCCCATCGTGAGATCTTTGTAAGGGAGTTGGTATCGAACTCTTCCGATGCTCTCGATAAATTGAAGTATCTCACCCTCACTGAAGACGCCTACAAAAAGCTCGATTTTGAACCCCGGATCGATATATTTTTTGACGAAGATGACAAAAAAACTCTTACCGTGTCGGATTCCGGCATCGGGATGAACGAAGACGATTTGGTGGAACAGCTGGGAACGATCGCTCGATCGGGAACCAAAAACTTCCTCAACAGCATGACTGGTGATGCGAAGAAAGATTCGACTCTCATTGGTCAATTCGGCGTCGGCTTTTATTCCGCTTTCATGGTTGCGGATAAAGTGGAAGTCCTTGCGCGGAAAGCCGGGGAGGATAAAGCATACCTCTGGAAAAGTGATGGAAAAGGCAATTACGAGATCTCCGATGCCGAGCGGGATAGTTTTGGAACCACTGTTACCTTGTTTCTGAATGATGACGGCAAAGAATATGCCAGCCGTTGGCAGATTGAGCAGGTAGTAAAAAAATATTCAAACCACATACCTTTTCCGATTTATTTGCACTACACCTCGACCACGTCTGAAGGTGAAGGTGACAAGAAAGTAGAGAAGAAGGAAGCCAAGGTAGACCAAATAAACTCAGCGTCTGCTCTCTGGAGAAGGTCAAAAACCGATCTCACCGAAGAAGATTATCACGAGTTTTATAAAACCATCGGTCATGATGATGATGATCCTCTCGTATATATGCATACCAAAGCTGAAGGTACGCAGGAATATGTCACATTATTTTACATTCCGGCCAAGGCGCCTTTTGATCTTTATCAGGCGGATTACCAGCCAGGGGTCAAGCTGTACGTAAAGCGGGTATTTATTACCGATGACGACAAAGAACTCATGCCGGTCTACCTGCGGTTTCTCAGAGGGATTATCGATTCGGAGGATCTGCCACTCAATGTGAGCAGAGAACTGCTGCAGCAAAATCGCGTACTCATGAGTATTAAGAACGCATCGGTGAAAAAGATCCTGAGTGAGTTGAAAAGTCTTGGAGAGAACAATCCGGAGAAATATCTGGAATTTATAGAGCAGTACAACCGTCCCCTCAAGGAAGGTCTCTATTCAGATTTCGCCAATAAGGAAGCCCTGCTTGAACTTGTACGCTTCAAGTCATCCATCGAAGAGGGATATGTAAGCCTGGCTTCGTACGTCGATCGGATGAAAGAAGATCAAAAGGCTATTTATTATATTACGGGCGATAATGAAGAAATTCTCCGCAACTCACCGCTGCTCGAGGCATATACGAAAAAAGATATCGAAGTACTCATCATGGATGACGAAATCGATGAAATTGTGGTGCCTTCTATTGGCAAGTACAAGGAGAAGGAGCTTACCGCGGTTAATCGAAGCGGAGCGGCGGACGATCTCAAGGATGATGAGGATAAGAACAAAGAGAAAGACGTGAAGCCGCTGATGAAGAAAATAAAAGATGTCCTGGGTGACCGTGTAAAAGATGTTGTCGCGAGCTCTCGGCTCAGTGATTCTCCTTCCTGTATCGTTGCGGATGAAAATGATCCAACCATGCAGATGCAGAATATGCTCAAGGCGATGGGGCAATCGGAAATGCCCGATATCAAACCGATTCTTGAAGTAAATCCTGATCACGATATCGTCAAGAAACTTCAGAAATCAGAAGACGCGGACCTCATCGATGACGCAAGCTGGTTGCTCTTTGAGCAGGCGCTGCTCATTGAAGGAGTGGAACTCGAAAAACCCGCGGATTTTGTAAAGCGATTGAACAGGGTTATGAACCAGGCGCTGTAAAAACGTGCCGAAATTGCACAGAAGCTAAAATATTACATAAATCTCAATTTTCTGCAGACATTGTGCGAAATATTTCCTATAATTAGTGAGAGGATTTGTGTGATGGGATGCAGACGGAAACAGCGGCTGATGGCCGGACACGCAGCGGCGGTAATAGCGACGGTACTCCTGCTCGCTGCGCTGTTTCCCGCCTGCTCTCCCGATTCGATATCGACGAATGCTCCATTTGTGCAGCTGAGTGCCGGTGAGAACGATATTACTAAAAGC
>JABGPX010001020.1 GCA_018644745.1 Spirochaetales bacterium | reverse complement strand
CCTCGGCCTTTTGAGCAGGGTTGTCAGAAAATCCATTGATGCAGGCGTGTACGTAAGGGTCGCGAGACCGAGTTGATGAATCGCGGTGATAAAAAACCCGGCGGCGATACCTACCGACTCGCGGGGATAATAGTGTTTGACGACATTGCCTGATCTATCGGTGCCGTGATTTTGAATAAAAACACAGGTGAGCCATGGAGCTTCGGTCAAAAACGGCTTTTGCCAATCTACGTTCAATGGGACCAGGCGCTGCCGCCATTCATCAGATATTTTTTTCTTATAAAAATCACGTTCAATTTCTTCAGCGGCCGCGCGGATTTTTGCCTTCACTGCCGGGTCGCCAATCAATATAAATGACCAGGGCCGCATATTCGCCGCGCTGGGCGCTGACCCGGCAATTGCTACGAGGTCCTTCATCACGGAGAGGGGAATTGATTCATCTGAGAATCGACGTACAGAGCGCCGCATGCACAGGAGATCTTTGAGTGCCGCCGATTCTTCAGCAATGTCTTCTTTTCCTGTTTTGGCCATTTCTTTCTCCGATTTGCATTTTACTGAGATGCATATTATCACAATTTCCGCGAATAAATATTAGATAAAGAGGTATACAAACTAGAGATCCCGGCGGCGGAGGTACAAGTTGATACGGTTTCAGGATGTTGCAAAGAACTACGGCTCGGTGAATGCGCTGGATGGGGTTTCTTTCGAAGTTCCTGCCGGTGAGGTATTCGGTTATATCGGTCCAAATGGCGCAGGCAAGACCACTACTCTAAAAATCGTGACCGGGCTTGTCCGGTCTTTCTCCGGATCGGTACATGTCGGCGGATTTGATGTGAACTCCAATCGTGAAGGCGCAATGGAAATTACCGGATATGTGCCTCAGGATGCAGGTTTTCAGGAATGGCGTACCGTTGAGCATGCGCTGCTGACCTTCGCGTCGCTCACCGGAATTCGTGGAAGTGATTTGGAGACCCGCGTTACCTCGGTACTCGCCACCCTTGGGATTACGGAGTTTCGAAAAAGGAAGATTATCCACCTGTCTGGGGGAACTATACAAAAACTGAGAATCGCTCAGGCGCTTTTGCACAATCCGCAAGTGCTCATTCTTGATGAACCCCTTTCGGGTCTTGATCCTGCCAGCCGCTATGATGTTAAGCAGATTATAAAGGATCTGAGTGCGGAAGGGAAAACGGTGCTGCTTTCATCGCATATTTTGAACGATATAGAGGGCATCGCAAATCGAATAGGAATCCTTCACGGCGGCCGGATGATGAGGATCGGAACGCCGGAAGAACTGCGTGATGAGTTCAATATCGGTCTGGCCGTTGATATAGGAACCGAAACTCCGGAGAAAGCGGCGTTATCACTTGAAGGCATACGGGGTATACAGCAGATAGAAGTAATGGGAGAAGGGCATCTGAGAGTGTCCTATGGAAAAGGGGTGGATCTCGATAGAGAGGTAAATCTCGTTCTTAAAAACCTGCTTGCAAAAGATATGCCGGTCAGATCGCTTGTGAGAGTTCAGCCGAGTCTCGAGGACGTATACATGTCATATACAGGAGGTGCCGGTGATGGCCGTTAAAACTCTTTTTCTTGATGAATTCAAAGGCTTCGCCAGGTCCAAAGTGATGACAGTTCTGTGGATTGGCCTTCCTCTTCTCTCCATGTTCATACGATTTATACAGCCGGATGCCGATGGACTCCCGTTACTCACATTCATAGGGATACTGCTGGCAAGTATCGGCGGAACCGTCGCCGCTGTCGTTTTGAGCACTGGAATTACCAGCGAGCGAAATCGGCATGTATACGATCTTTTTCTTGTTAGACCAATCAAGCGCCGGGATCTTATTCTTGCGAAATTCCTGGCAGCGTTTGTATGTCTTCTTATAGCTGTCGTACTCAGCGTTTTTCTTGGCGTGATCATTGAACTGATCGGAGGAACCAAAATCAATCAGCTGCTGTTCAAATCCGATCTGGAAAGCATGTTGGTTGCGCTAACCGGAATTGCTATCGCCTGCTCGGTAGGTATCTTTTTTGGTATCGTAATGAATACCGTCGCGGTTTCCGCGATTCTTTCGGCATACTTGGGAAATCAAATCACCGGGCTCATCATTCTGCCGTTGGCTCTAGTCAGCTCGCTGAATATAGTGGTGTATTGCGCGCTTGTCGGCACATTGGTTCCCGCCGGATTCCTGCTCCTGTCGATAACTATATTTGCGAAGAAGACTTTGTAGATGGCTCGATAGCGTATTGGCCGGCAACGACTGTGAATCGTATACGGATTTCTCCTTGTTATTAGGCAGCATAACCCCTATAGTAAGGAGAAATTTGGTGAAATCCATTGTTACGTTGCTTGAGCAGGAACTGGAAGGCGCGGTAGAAATTCAGAACAAAGATTTCCTTCATCGGTATATCACGCTGATGGCGGAAAGTTTTATTCAGAAGGATGATCAGATGTCTGATATGGGAACGATCCATAGCGATATACGCTCTCTTACCGAATCTATGAAACAGAATTTTGATTTCATGAATGAACGCTTTCGGGCCGTAGATAAGCGTTTTGAAGCCATGGATAAACGCTTCGCGGATATGCTTGCGTACATGGATAAGCGTTTCGACGACGTAAGCAAACGCTTTACCATGATGTTCAGTTTCATGATGGCCGGCTTTGCCATTGTTTCAACCTTGGTTACGGTATATCAGTTCCTCGATTAGCCGCTGAATACTACTCCCTTTCCATCGAACCTACTACCGGAAATCGCCGTTTCAGGATTAACCAGTCGTATCCCTTCGAGAAGTCAACCAGATACCGCTTCTCCGGCCCATCCGGTTCTTCACCGAGTTCTACCAGAATCAGTTTGTGCAGGTATCTGTGTACTCAGGGTCCGCCGCCAGGTTGCGGAATTCCCCGTGATCGGCTGACCCCCGAAGAAGCAGCGCATGTACGCTTCGGAGGAAAGGACCCAGGATGGCACGGAGATTCATTTTCACGCGGTAAATAATGAACCGCCGGTGGTTAACGGAAGCTATATCAATTATGCTCCAAAAAAGACTTTCTCCAGCCCGTATATATCCGGCACCTATGGTGACCCGGTAATATTAGTTACTTGCGGGAGCATAGAAATGATTTTGGATTTTTCGATGTGAGGGATACGGTTCAATGAACACAAGAGAACGATTTGTAGGAACCCTTAGAGGTGAGCCGGTAGATAGAGTTCCCTTTATAAAAGTATTTGGGGGAACCAATGCTGTGCTTCCTCATTGGAAAGATGAGTATCCGGGTATTGAAACGTGTATAGATGAACTGCTGGGATTTGAGGGAACCTACCGGGGATGGGCAGTCACCCATGTGAACATGAACCCTGCCAACATGGGCAACCCCGAAGTTCTCAGCGAGACTGATGATATCATCGTCAGCCGCAGAGGCGACGGCACCGTCGACCAGATTTACAAGGGCGGCGACTACAACCGTCATACAATAGAATGGCCGATAAAGACTAAACATGACTGGGAAGCATACAAGGAGAAGCATCTTGACCCGTATAATGCCTCTCGTTTCCCGAGCGATTGGGATGCGCGCGTAATAGAGTATAGAAACCGTGACTATCCGTTACAATTGACCCACCGCGGCGTATATGGATTCGTGCGCGAACGTATGGGCGACGAGAATCTCGCCTATGCTTTTTATGATGCTCCCGACCTGGTTCACAGCATAATGGAATACTATACCGACTTCGCTATCAAACTATGGGAAAAGCAGACCGACGAGGTTGAATTCGACCTTATCGAGTGTTGGGAAGACATGGCCTCCAAAAATGGGCCGCTCATTTCTCCCGCCATGTTTGACGAATTCATGGCTCCTTGCTACAACCGTATTGCGGACTTTGCACACGAACATGGCATCAAGGTAATCCTCGTTGACTCGGACGGACTCATAGAAGATCTAACCGATTCAATGCTCAAGGCTGGCGTGAATACGCTCTATCCGTACGAAGTGCTCGCAGGTAATGACGTAGGCCGGGTACTCGACCGCTATCCGAATGTGGGTATCATCGGGGGATTACGAAAAGAGGCGATGTATGAAGGCAAGGAAGCCATCGACAAGGAAATAGAGAAGGCTCGGAGGTGGATCAAGAAGAGCAGGTACATTCCCGGTCCAGATCACTTTGTTCTGGAATATGCCAGCTTTGCAAACTATCGCTATTTCATGGAAAACCTGCGCGATGTTGTGATGAACACGAGACCGGAAATCTAACAATGCAGATGCTGTCAGTCTTCAATTATTGGCAGCCAGTAATACGACACAGATTGGGGATTACGACCGTTGTCAAGAAAGTCTTTGCCCTCATGCTCTATATCGAAAGCTCCGTTGAGGGAATATTCTGAATCCTCAACCCACTGGCCGGCCGGTTTTATTGTGTCAGTCAGCAACGAAATCGGCGAACCAACATGGGTAAATATCGCATATTTGGTCTTTGGCAGTTCCATCCCAACTATCCCAACGGCAAGTCCGTGTAGGTCTTCAACTTCGTAGCCCGCGATCATGAGAAGGTCTAGACCGTCGGTGCACTTAGTCAATATAGCACCAGCATTCTTGGGAACCGAAGCGAATCCGATAAGATACCGGTCTTCTTTGCTGATTCGCTTTTTTGATTCTGCCAAGACACGCTTAGATTCTTTCATCAGTGCTTCATTGTTATCAAATCCAACCTCCCTGCAGCTAATTATCGCTCCAGCTACAAGTATAACCCAACGCACATTTATCTATGGGGTTCACTGATAACCGGAGAGAGCTTTCAAGAGATATCAGATATTGATCTGGCAGTTGAGGGTATTACGGATCCGCGACAGTTCTTTCAACTCTACGCGGAAGCAGAAAAACTATCCTCTTTTCCTCTTCACATTGTGCAGCTTGCACCTCGCGGTCGTCGTTCGAGTAAATCTTTGCGCGAAAAAAAACGGGAATTAATGGGGAATTCTATACTCCGGGAGAATCAAGTATTCAGCAATCCGGCTGATGACCACCAATCGGTCTTTTTTAGTATTGATAGCGCATTGGCTCCGAGTATACTCCTTTTGGCGTTTTCCTCGATATCCGCATAGGCAATCATACCGATACCGAAACCCATGTGAAAAAGCCCAAAATCGCTGCCGACCAGTATGGTGTCGCTTCGCCCGAGTCTTTTAACCTCGGTTTCTATCTCCCGGTATCCCATTGCGGCGCAGGTGCTGTCTTTGATGTTGTTAAACCTGCATGCAAGATCGTTTATCGAAGTATCTACTCCGTGACCCGCGAGAAAAGTGATACCCGGATAGGTTGCAGCGGCCCATTCAAGATCATTAAGATTTATGAATTGATGATTGAGATAGACCAGCTTTCGTTCATCCAGAATTTCCAATATTGGCCTGAGGAAATCGCCTTTCACCGTATATTGAGGCTGATGATACCGATGCATCTTAACCCCGATGCAGTAGGGGTATTCCATGCATCGGAGCAGTTCATCGACGGCACGAGCCGGATCATGAGATGACAAAGTGCAGTACGGGATAACCCGTCGAGGATGCCGTTTCGCGAAATCGAACACCCGATCGTTCTGCCGGCGGAGGTTATCCGCCCAGCCCGGTCCCGACGCGCACATCCATACTAAATCGCAGCCGTAGCGATCCATCTCATTTATGAGTCTCGATTGATCCAGCGAATAGGGCACCGACGTTTCTGGCCAGGTTCCGTAATGGCAGTGAGTATCAATGAATGGAATATCCTTTAGCGGTTCGCCGAGTTGAGACAGTTCCATAATTGAGCTCATC